>NZ_JAYRLZ010000242.1:0-6428 GCF_041904975.1 Chitinimonas sp.
CGTGCTTCGCGCAGATGGGCCAGGATCTCGGCTTCGGTCTGGGTATCGACCGCCGACAAGGTATCGTCGAGCAGCAGCAGTGGCGCATCGGCCAGCAAGGCGCGGGCGATGGCCACGCGCTGGCGCTGTCCGCCGGACAAGGTCAGGCCGCGCTCGCCCACCGTCGTGTCATAGCCATCCGGCAAGCGGACGATATCGTCGTGGATTGCCGCCAGGCGGGCCACCCGCTCGATATCGGCGCGGCTGGCGTCGGGCCGGCCCAGGGCGATATTGCCGGCAATGGTGGTGGAAAACAGAAAGGCCTCTTGCGGCACCCAGGCCATGGCCCGGTGCAGGGCTTCCAGATCATAGTCGGCCAAGGGCTGCCCGCCCCAGCGTATCGTGCCGGCTTGCGCGTTGTAGTGGCGCAGCAGCAGGCGGATCAGGCTTGATTTGCCTGCGCCGGTGGGGCCGACCAGGCCGAGGGTCTGGCCGGCTTGCAGCTTGAGCGATATGCCGGCCAGCGCATCGGCTGCCTGGCCCGGGTAGCGGAAATGCAATTGCTCAAACGCGATGTCTGGCGGCGGGAGCTGGTTGATCCGGCCGGCATCGACCACGCAGGGCGGCGCGTGCAACACCGGTTCCAGCCGTGCCCAGGCGGCGCGGCCGCGCTCGATCAGACTCAGCACCCAGCCGGCAGCGAACATCGGCCAGATCAGTTGGCCCAAGTACATGCTGAAGCCGGTGAGCTGGCCCAGGGTGAGCTGCTGCTGCCACACCAGATAGCCACCCAGGGCGAGGATCAGGGTGCCGGCGCAAACCAGGGCAATGCCCACCGCCGGCTCGTAAGCGGCCTCCCAGCGCTGCGCTTCGTAGCTGGCGGTGGCCGCGGCGTCGGTCAGCCGCGAGAAATCGCTGGCGCTATGGGTTTCAAGACCCAGTGCGCGGATGGTGCGCACGCCGGCCAGCGTTTCCTGCACATGGTCGTTGAGGGCGCCGAAGCTCGCCAGTGCATCTTTGGCTGCCTGATGGATCTGGTTGGAGATATGCCAGAACGCCAGCGCCATCAGCGGGAAGGGCAGCAAGGCCACCAGGGCCAGCCGCCAGTCGATGCCGGCCACCATGCTGCCCAAAACCAGCAAAAAGGTGAGGGTGCCATCGAAACCGGCCAGCATGGCTTCGCCGGCGGCCATTTCCACCGTGTCGGCGTCATTGGTGGCCATGGCCATCAGGTCGCCGGTGCGCTGCTGCTGATAAAAGCTTGGCCCCTGTACGGTCAGCTGCCGGTACAGCCGGGTGCGTAGCGCCATGCCGAGTCGGTAGCTGGCGGTGAACAGCTGCATGCGCCAGCCTACCCGCAGCGCATAGATCAGCAGCCCGGTCGCCAGCAGCCGCCCCAAGGGCGCGAGCGTGGCGGCGCCGGTTTGCTGGCCGCTGACCAGACCATCGACCAGGCTGCCCACCTGGCGCGGAATCGACACGGTGAGCAGCGCCACGCCGAGCAGCATCAAGGCCGACAGCAGATAGGGCCGCCAGTGCTGCCGTACAAAGCCGGATACCAGCTGGAATAAGGTCATATGCCTGCCTGGATGGGGAAACGGGCCCTGCTTGAATATGCAAAACGGCACCGCCAGGGTGCCGTTTTGCATGGTGATGTGCGCTACGCTGCGCCCCGGCAATATGCAGGCGCAGGCCGCAGAGGCATCAGCGACGCTGGAAATTGCCCTGGCGACGCGGACCCGCACCGGCACCGGCGCGTTCGTCCTTATGGCGGAAGCTGACGCGTGCCTTGGTCAGATCGTAAGGCGACAATTCGACGGTAACCTTGTCGCCTTCCAGGATACGGATGCGGTGCATGCGCATCTTGCCCGATACATAGGCGATCAGTTCCATGCCGTTTTCCAGCTTCACCCGAAAGCGCGTATCCGGCAGCACCTCGGTTACAACACCTTCCATTTCAATCAGTTCTTCTTTTGCCATGTGGCAAGGCTCCGGCGCCATGCGGCGCAATCCGCGCACGACGCTTCAAAAGGTAACAATAATCGCCGCGGCGGCTGCCAGCCGGCCATGACGCAGTGTTTGCCAGCAAGCACCGCAGTGGCGGTCTGGCAGTATTCGGCAGGATGCCGGAACAAGCAAAGGGGCAGTCGCCGTGGCGATTGCCCCTGAAGGCAGCAGCAAAGACTGCCGCAACAATGTGTATTGTAACGCTTTTTTCAGCCAAGCCTGAAACTGCTTGCAGATCAGCCGTCGCCACGGGCGCGGGCGCTCGCCCGTGGTCGTTCAGCCCTGCAAGGCCAGCTGTGGCCGAATCGCCAACGCGGCGAGGGTGTGTCGCAGACCCGCGACCACGCCCATGGCGCAAGTGATCAGTAGCGCCGCCAGCAAGGCCCAACCGAGATAGCTGGTTTGCACCACGAAATCGGCTTGGTAGTGCTGGGACAACATTGCTGCCAGCGGCAAGCCGATCAAGGCGGCCAGCAGCAACAGCGCGGCAAATTCGCGCCCGAGCAGGCCGGCAATGGCGCTGGATGGCGCGCCATACAATTTGCGCAGGACGATTTCACGGGTTTTGCGCCGCACCGTGTAAGCCGCCAGCGCATAGACGCCAAAACCGGCCAGCAAGAGTGCCACCAGGCTGGCAGTGCCGATCAGCAGCCCAAAATTACGCACATCGGCATAACGTTCGTCGATGTATTGCTGTACCGGCGCAATGATACTGACATCGTCGGGAAAATAGCGCGGCCACAGGGCCTCGATTTGCCGGCGTGTAACTTCGACAGCATTGGTCTGCACCGTAAAGACGCCGTTTAACTTGCGCTTGGCGACATATATTTTCGGCCCCATCGGCTCGCGGGCAGACTCCAGGCGCGTATTGCCGACAATGCCGCGGATGATGCTCTGGTCGCCATTGGCGGTAATGGTCTGGCCCAAAGCCGCGTCAACGCTGGTGAAACCCAGGGCGCGCATGGCCATTTCGTCGATGAGCAGCGCCTTCTCTTCACCATCGGTCAACTTCTGGCCGGCCAGTAGCGGTATGCGGTATTGCGCCAGATAGTCAGGCGTTGCAATAACGATTTGCACCTCGATGGGCGCTTGCCCGCTTTGGCTGGCGCTGGTATGCCGGCCATGCCGACCGCGACCGGGCAGGTCGAGCGCCACAGATACCGATTGCACGCCAGCCAGGCCTGCAATGGCATTGCGCAAGGCGGACAGCTGCTCCTGTTTGGCGGTGTCCGGCGTATCGACCGCCAGCAAACCATCGGTATGAAAGCCAAGGTCCTGATGGCTGGCGGCGCGCGCCTGCAACACCACCACCAGGGCGGTTGCCGACAAGGTGATGGCGGCAGTGAATTGCACCACGGTCAGCGCGCGGCGTAGCTGGCGTCCGCCTTGGCTTTCTTCCTGGCCACGCCCGGCCAATGCTTCGCTGCTGCGCGTACCGATGGCGATCCACGCCGGGTACAGCCCGGTGACCACGCCGAGTAACAAGGCCAGGCCGAGCATGGCCGGCATTTGCCAGCCGGTGAACAGCGCATCGGCCAGGCGCGGAATTTCCATCATCTCCCCCAGTATCGGGGCCAGCAGCCAGGCTAGCAGTAGCGCCAGCACACTGGCCAGTGCCACGACCAGGGTCGATTCGACAATGAATTGGGTAACGATTTGCCCAGCGCTGGCGCCGAGCGATTTGCGCAGGCCGATCTCGCGCTGGCGCTTGAGGGTACGCACCGTACTCAGATTGACGTAGTTGATCGAGGCCAGCAGCAACATCACGCCGGCCGCCGCGATCAGGCTCCATACCAGGCGGCGCTGGCCTTCGTTACCGGCGCCATCGAGCGCCAGATGGGCAAAATCGATCAGACGGAATTGCTTGATCGGCTTGCCATCAACCTTGACCTCCTGTGGAGTCTTCGCCGCATAGTCGGAACGGGCGAACTGATCGGCAATCAAGGCCTCGATGCTGGTGGTACTGGCACCCGTTGCCAGTCGTGCCCAGACTGTGCCGGCATTCAGCCCCCAGTGGCGAATGGCATCCTGGTAGTAGGGCCAGCCCTGGGTGTTCGGCAAGGACTCGAAGCTGAGCAAGGCATCGCCTTCGAAGGTGCTGCGCACCGGCAGGGGCGCCAGAACCGCGCCAACGGTCAGCCGGTAGCCGTTCATGCTGATTACCTTGCCGATTGCTGGCTGTTCGCCAAACAGGCGCTTGGCGGCATCTGCAAACAGGGCAACCTCCCCCGGCCGTGCCAGCACGGCACGCAGATCGCCGCTGAGCGACTTCAGTGCGAATATCTCGGTGAGATCCGGGTCAACATAGGCGGTTTTCAGTTTGAACACCTGTTGATCCACCCGAACCGACACTTCATCGTCGCGGTAGCGGCTGATGGCGCTCAGCGGTGCGCCGGCCTGTTTCAGGGCACTACGCAGCACATAGGGCGATTCAGAATGCCACGGCGTCTGGTAATGGTTGCGCAGGTCGCGGCGTTCGATCTGCACTACGCGTTCCGGCTCAGCGACTTCCCGACCTTGATTGACGATGACACTGACCAGCGGCGCGATCAGCAGGCAGGCGGCCAGCGCAATCGCCAGGCCCAGTATCACCACCAGCGAGTAGCCCGGTTCGGCTGCCAGCTGGCGTGCCGCGATATGGAATTTCTTGATGTGATGGAACATGGGTTTCTCCTCAGGCAGCCATGGCATCAACCAACACACGGCCATCGAGCAGGCGCAAGGTGCGCGAGGCCTGGGCGGCGTGGCTGGGCGAGTGAGTGACCATGATCAGGGTGGTGCCTTCGGCGTTGATATCGCGCAGGATGCGCATCACCTCGTCGCCATGGGCGCTGTCGAGATTACCGGTCGGCTCGTCAGCCAGGAGCAGGGCAGGGCGCGATACCAGGGCACGGGCGATGGCCACCCGTTGTTGCTGGCCGCCCGATAGCTGCGAAGGCCGGTGGTCAGCGCGATGGCTGACGCCGAGCTTGGCCATCACCTCGTCGACCCGGCTACGCCGCTCGCGTATCGGCACATCGCCGTATTCCAGCGCCAGACCGATGTTTTCGGCCACGGTCAGCTCGTCGATCAGATTGAAGCTCTGGAAAATAAAGCCGATGCGGCCACGGCGCAGCTGGTTGAGGCGGGCCTCGCTCCAGCCGGCGACATTGTGGCCGTCGAACCAGTACTCGCCGCTCGATGGGGCATCGAGCAGGCCAAGGATGCCGAGCAGGGTGGACTTGCCGCATCCCGAAGGGCCGGTAATGGCAAGGTATTCGCCGGATTCGATATCGAGGTCGATATGGTCGAGCGCGGTGGTTTCGATATCGCCGCTACGGTGGACTTTGCACAGATTTCGCAGTTTGAGCATGGTGTTTCTCCTTTGTGTTCAATGTGTTTGTGCTGGCGCCGGCGTGGCGTCGGTGTATGTCGTGGATGATGGCAGGGCAATATGGCTGGCTTGCCTTGCCACCGGACGGTTCGCCGGCGGCTGTGTCGCAGCGCAGGCAAGGCGAGCAATCAGAGCGGGGTGGATCATCAGGCTCATGCTGCCGCGTCCTTGATACGCAGGGTTTGTGCTTCGCGGAAATTGCGATAGCTCGATACGATCACGCGCTCGCCGGCTTTCAGGCCGTCCAGCACCTCGATTTGCCCGCCAGCGCGGCGGCCCAAACGTACCGGGCGATGGCTGGCGTGCTGTCCATCGGCATCGAGCACAAAGGCCCAGCTGCCGCCCGAGTCGGCATAGAAGGCGCCGTCACTGAGCAAGGTGGCCTTGGCTGGCTGGCCCAGCGTCAGCCGGCTATCCACGCCGAGACCCGGCTGCAGGCCGGTCGGCATGGCGCCGTCGAACTGCAGTTCGATAGTGAAGTGGCCATCCTTGATCTGCGGGTTAAGGCGCGCCACGGTCAGTGCATAGTCGCGCTCGCCGATATGCACGCTGCCCTTGAGCCCGAGTGCGGTGCGGTTCAGATAGAACTCGTCGACATTGGCTACCAGCTTGTAGCGCTCTGGCGTATCGATGCGGCCGAGCCGGTCATTCGGTTTTACCGACTCGCCTTCCTGCAGATGAAAATCAGTGAGACGGCCATCGGCCGGGGCGCGCACCGCCAGCGCATCGGCGGTGGCGCGCACCAACTTGAGGCCATCGTTCAGGCCATTGATGGCGCGATCCATCTGATTGATCGACTGGCTGCGCGTGCTCTGCTCTGCCTGCGCCGTGCTGCGCGCATTGGCGAGCAGGCGCTTTTGCTGGTCGAGCTTGTCGGCCGACTCTTCCAGCGCGGCGGCCGACAAAAAGCCCTTGGCGGCAAGTGCCTGGTTACGCTTGTGGTTTTTTTCTGCCCTATCCACTTCAAATTCAAGATTGCTCACTTCGCGCTGATGGTCGCCCTGTCTGGCTACCAGGCCGACCTTGAGCGAAGACAGATTGGAGATCTGCTGCGCCACATCCGATGCCC
>NZ_JAYRLZ010000243.1:0-6428 GCF_041904975.1 Chitinimonas sp.
CGATATCGCTCGATACATTCAATTCACGGCCACCCAGCTTGCCCATGCCGACCACGATCAGCTGCTGCACCTGGCCCGATTCCGCACCGATAGGCCGGCCGGTGCGCTCATCCGGCCGGGTGACACAGGCCAGCGCGGCGAGAATGGTCACTTCGGCCAGATCGCTTACCGTGCGCGTCACCTCGTCCAGATCGGCAAGGCCGAGCAGGTCGCGGCATAGCAGGCGCGCCATCACCGCCTGGCGCAGCTTGCGCAAGGCGGGTTTGAGGCTGCTGTCATCGGTGGGCTCCGCCAGCCGGCTTTCCATTTCGGCGCGGCCAAATGGCGTATCGAGCCGGGCGGCAGCGTCTTCGGCTACATAGGGGCGGGCGGCAAACAGGCGTTGCAGATAGCGGCTATGGGGCAGGGCGGCTTGCAGGCGGTCGAGCATGGTGGTTTTCCGTCGGGTAGGGGCGGTGCCGGAGCAGATAAAGGCCGCGCCCGCATGGTCGGCTGGGTGGCGATGGCGTGCGCCATGGCGGTCAGGCAGATTTGAACAGCGTTTGCACGGGCGGGCAAATCTGCAACGCGCCATCAGGACAAATTCGCCGCTTTGTTAGGTGTTGGCGGAACGGACAGCTAGAATCCTGTTCCCAATCTTGTTGCAGCCTGCTGCTTTTCCGCGTTTTTCCATGTCTCCCGCTTCACGTTTCCCCTTGCGCGCCCGTCTGGTGTGGCTGCGGCGCAAGTGCCTGCGCCTGATGGACTGGCACGGCCGCGTGCTGGTGTGGGCGGCTGCCTTGTTCATGCTGGTGTGGGGTGGCGCGGCGGCCTGGCTGCAATGGTGGTTCTTCCCGCATCTGGAAAGTTATCGCCCCAAGCTGGTTGCCACCTTGAGCGAGCGAGCAGGCCGGCCGGTGGAAATCGGTTCGGTACAGGGCGGCTGGCGCCTCGGGCAGCCCTACCTGGCCTTTGATGATCTGGCGCTCAAGCACCAAGATGGCCGCGCGGCGCTTAGCCTCAAGCGCGCCGAGGCCACCCTGTCATGGTGGCCACTGTTGATTGGCGATATCCGCTTTGAAGCGCTGGCGGCGATCCGGCCCGATCTGGAAATCACCCGCGAGGCCGATGGCACCATTCGCCTCGCTGATTTGCCGCTCAATCGCAGCAACTCGCCCGACAACGGCTTTGGCAACTGGCTGTTGCGCCAGCATGCGATTTCCATTGTCGATGGCCGGCTTACCTGGCGCGATCATCAGCGCCAGGCACCTGATCTCAAATTGGACCATGTGTCATTCAGCATGGAAAACCGCCTGTTCGGCCGCCACCAGTTCGCCCTGGCCGCCACGCCGCCGCCGACACTGGCGGCGCCGTTTTCGGTTGATGGCCACTGGTCGGGCGATGAGGTGGACCATTTTGCCGACTGGGACGGCACCGTGCAGGGCAAGCTGGCTGATGTCGACCTGGCGGCCGGCAAGGCTTGGCTGCCCTATCCGGTCGATATTGCCCGTGGGCGCGGCCAGCTGGCGCTGGCGCTCGATTTCCAGGGTATGCAGCTACGCAAGCTCGATGCCAGCCTCGACATCAATGGCGCAGCCCTGCGCCTGGCGCCCGAGCTGGAAACACTGGCCCTGCAGGCGCTGTCTGGCACCATCCATTGGCAGGACAAGGGCGGTGAGCGCAGCCTCGATCTGAGCAAGCTGCGCCTGGTGGCCGATGGTGGCAAGCTGCTCGATGGCACCTCGGCCCGGCTCAAGCTCGGCCGTAAGGGCGGTGGTTCCTTCGAGGCCGAAGGGCTGACTCTGCCGGCCTTGGCCAATCTGCCACCGGCCTTGCCGCTGCCCAATGCCTTGCGCAGTGCCCTGGCCGGCATGCGCCCCGGTGGCCGTATCGACAGCCTGAAGGCCGACTGGCAGGGCGACTGGCGCGAGCCATCAAGCTACCGGGCGCGCATGGGCTTTACCGGCCTGAGTCTGAGCGCCCCGGCGCCAATGCCGACGCTGGGGCCGCTAAGCGGTGAATTGGCAGTCAACGAGGCGGGCGGCAATCTGCGTGTGCAATCGACCGCGTTCCATTTTGTCGACAGCGAGGTCTTGGAAAAGCCGTTGCAGCTCGATCAGCTACGTGCGGCGCTGGACTGGCAGCGCAATGGCAAGGCCTGGACGGTAAGGCTCAATGAATTTGCCGCCAGCAATGCCGATGTGGCTGCCACGGCCTCGGCAAACTGGCAGTGGGCGGGCAGTGGTTCGGGCAATCTGAGTCTCGATGCCACGGTGCAGCGGCTGGCGGCCGACAAGGTGGCCGACTATCTGCCCAATGGCATCGGCAAGGAAACACGCGAATGGTTGCGTGCCGCCTTGCTGGGCGGGGAAGCGCGCGATGCAAAGTTCACCCTGCGCGGTCCCTTGGACAAATTCCCGTTTGACGATGGCAAGAGCGGCACCTGGCGGGTGGTGACCCAGCTGCACGATGTGATGCTCGACTATGCGGTGAACTGGCCACGGGTGGAGGGCATCAATGGCGAATTGCGTATCGAGGGCGACAAGCTGCAGCTGGCCAGCAACGGCCGCATTCTTGGTACCCGGATCGAGCGCGCCACGGCGGCAATTCCGAATCTGAGCCATGCCAAGTCGGTACTGATCGATGGCCAGGTGCGCGGCGCCACCAGCGAATTCTTCCGCTTTGTCGCGCTGAGCCCGCTCGATCACACCCTGGGTGGCATCGGCACGGCCGCGCGCTCGACGGGTGATGCCAGCCTCGCTCTCAAGCTCGATGTCCCGTTCGACAATGCTGATGACACCCGGGTGGATGGCACACTCAAGTTTGCCCGCAACCGCCTGCAGCTCAGCGATGCCATGCCGGAATTGCGCGAGCTGAGCGGCAGCCTGCATTTCAACGAGCATGGTGCCGATGCGCGTGGCCTGATCGCCCAAGCACTCGGTGGTGCGCTCAAGGTCGATGTCAGCACCGGCAAGGATGGCGTACTGCAAGTGCAGGCCAGTGGCCGCGCCGATGCCCGCGCTGCGGCACAGCGCTACGATATTCCGCTGAGCGAGTCCTTGAGCGGACAGACCGACTACCGCATGCAGCTGAATATCCCGCGTAGCGGCTGGCAAATGGCGCTGGAAGCACCGATGCGCGATGTACGCATCGACTTGCCGGCGCCTTTAACCAAGCCCGCTGGCGAAGTGCGCCCACTCAAACTGGCGCTGGAGGCCGATGCGGCGAGCGAGCGCTGGCGTATTGCCCTGGGTAGCCAGCTCAATGCCCAGATGCTGCGCACCTTGCAAGGCGGCAGTTGGCGCACCAGCAAGGGCGAGTTGCGTCTGGGCGAGGGCAGCGCCAGCGCCAGCCGCAATGGCATCTGGATTACCGGCAGCCTGCCCAGCTTCAATGCCGATGCCTGGCTGGACCGGCTGGATGCGCCAGCCAGTGCGCCGGCTGGTGCTGCGTCGCCGGTGCAGGCCCTGGGTCTGGCGCAGATCAGCGGTGTCGATGCCCGGCTCGGCCGCTTGCTGCTGGCGGGTAACCGTATTGATGATCTGAACCTGCAAGCGCTGCAAAGCGACGGCAGCTGGCAGATCAGCGCCAGCAGCGCCCAGATCGACGGGCGCGCCACCTGGTCGCCGCAGGGACGCGAGCGCTTGTTTGCCCGGCTTGGCAAGCTGAAGCTGCCCCTGCCGGATGCGGAAATTGCCGGGCCGGCCAGCCCGCTGCCGGCCAGCAAACGCCGCCTGCCGGCGGTGGACCTGATGGCGGACGACTTCCAGCTCAACAACCATCCCTTGGGCAAATTGGAAGTCAAGGCACAGCCCAATCGCGACAGCTGGCTGATCGATGCGCTGACCGTGGTCAATGCCGACGGCAAGCTCAGCATGCAGGGCAGCTGGTCGTCCCTGCCGGAGGACGATCACACCACGGTCAAGGTGGATGTGGAATCGAGCGATGTCGGGAAACTGCTGGCGCGCTTTGGCTACCCGGAGCTGATGCGGCGCGGCAAGGGTTCCATCCATGGTGATCTGAGCTGGCATGGCTCGCCGCTGTCGCCCGAATACGCCAGCCTGAGCGGCAATCTCAAGGTGGTAGCCGAGTCTGGGCAATTTGCCAAGGTCGATCCGGGAGTCGGGCGCCTGTTGGGCGTGCTTAGCTTGCAGTCCTTGCCGCGCCGGCTGACTTTGGATTTTCGCGACATCTTCAGCGAGGGTTTTGCCTTCGACCGCATCGAGGGTGATAGTAAGGTGAGCAAGGGGGTGCTGAGCACCAGCAATCTCACCATCGTCGGTCCGGCGGCCAAGGTGTCGTTCAAGGGCGAGGCAGATCTCGGTGCCGAAACGCAGAAACTGCGCGTGCGCATTGTGCCGACGCTGGGCGATAGCCTGGCGATCGGCGCCGGCGTGGCACTGGCCAATCCGGTGGTCGGGGTCGGTGCCTATGTGTTGCAGCGGGTGCTGAAAGATCCGCTGGGCCAGCTGGTTGCATATGAATACGACATCACCGGCAAGTGGGACGACCCGCAGATCGTGCGGGTCGGCAGCAGCGCCAGCAGCAAACCGGCTGCCCGGCAGCAGCCCTGAGGCAAGGGAAGGAGAACAGCATGTCTACACGTGTACACAGTCATCAACATGGCGCGGCGCTTGCCGCAGCCGCCGGCGGCATGCGCATCGCGGCGGTACAGATGGCGTCCGGCCCGACGGTGGCGGCCAATCTTGCCGAGGCCGAGGTGCTGATCAAGCTGGCAGCCAAGCAGGGCGCGCGCCTGGTGGCGCTGCCTGAATACTTTGCCATCATCGGCCTGAAAGACAGCGACAAGGTGGCAGTGCGCGAGCAGCCCGGCCATGGGCCGATACAGGATTTCCTGTCCAAGACCGCGCGCAAGCATGGCATCTGGCTGGTGGGTGGCTCGGCGCCCTTGTGGACCGATGATCCGGGCAAGGTGAAGAACAGCAGCCTGGTGTTCAATGACCGGGGCGAGCAGGTGGCGCGCTACGACAAGATCCACCTGTTCGGCTTTGAAATGAATGGCGAGAAGTACCGCGAAGAGAACACCATTGAAGCCGGCAACGAGATCGTAGTGTTCGATTCACCGTTTGGCCGGGTCGGGGTGGCGATCTGTTACGATCTGCGCTTTCCCGAGCTGTTCCGCCGCATGCAGCCGGTTGATCTGATCGTGCTGCCCGCTGCCTTTACCGAAACCACCGGCCGCGCCCACTGGGAAGTGCTGATCCGCGCCCGCGCCATCGAAAACCTTGCCTATGTGCTGGCCAGCGCCCAGGGCGGCTTTCATCGCAATGGTCGTGAAACTCACGGCAACAGCATGATCGTCGACCCCTGGGGCAATGTACTCGACCGCTTGGCGCGCGGCTCCGGCGTGGTGGTGGCCGATATGGACCACGACTACAAGGCACGTTTGCGGCAAAGCCTGCCGGCGCTGGATCACCGCGTATTCGCCAACTAAATCTGGCTGGCGGGCTGCAGTGCGGTGCGCCGTGCTGGCCAGCTTGATTGCTGCACCTTGCATGCCGGGCCCTGCGCGTCGTCGCGCCGCCGGTTGTGCTTCACCCCTGGACAAGCCGCTGCGCTTGTCCGCGTCAAAGACTTGAGAATTCCATGAGCCAAACCGCCTACGCCACTGCCGATCAATACCTGCTCAGTCCCTATGGCCTCGATGAAGCCGCCATCGAGCAGGTGTTCGGCGAGATCCTGAGCCGCGAGGTGGACTATGCCGATCTCTACTTCCAGTACAGCCGCAGCGAAGGCTGGAGCCTGGAAGAAGGCATCGTCAAGAACGGCAGCTTCAATATCGACCAAGGGGTCGGGGTGCGGGTGGTGAGCGGCGAAAAAACCGCCTTTGCCTATTCCGACGATATCAGCCGTGCCGCCTTGCTATCGGCGGCGCACGCTACCCGCGCCATCGGCCGGCAAGGCGGGCAGGGCACTGCCGCGCTGCGCCGTGATGCGGTGGTGCGCGATCTGTATGCCGGCAGCGACCCGCTGGCCAGCCTCGGTGAGGCGGACAAGGTGGCACTGCTGGAGCGGCTGGAGCGCTATGCGCGCAGCCTTGATTCACGGGTGACCCAGGTGATGGCCAGCATTGCCGGCGAATATGAGGTGATCTATGTGGCGCGGCTCGATGGCCAGCGCGCGGCCGATGTGCGCCCACTGGTGCGGGTGGGCGTGCAGGTGATCGTGGAGCAGGGCGGCCGGCGCGAGTCGGGCGCGGTCGGCGGCGGTGGCCGTTTCGACTACGCCTATTTCAGCGAGGACTTGCTGCAGGGCTATGCGCGCGAGGCGGTGCGCCTGGCCTTGGTCAATCTCGATGCCCGGCCGGCGCCGGCCGGGGAAATGACCGTGGTGCTGGGCAATGGCTGGCCCGGCATCCTGCTGCACGAGGCGATCGGCCACGGCCTCGAAGGCGATTTCAATCGCAAGGGCAGCTCAGCGTTTTCCGG
>NZ_JAYRLZ010000244.1:0-6386 GCF_041904975.1 Chitinimonas sp.
GCCTGGATAAAGTCGTTGAACTTGAAGCCGATGCCGGCAAACACGGCGCGGTGGCAGTGCCGCTGGAAGTTGCAGCCACTGCCGGCAATGATCGGCTTGGTTGAAAGCAGGCGGTACTTGCCAGCGCCGAAGTCCACGATGCGCTGCTCGCGCTCTTCCAGATCCTGGCTGCCCCATACGCTCACCACATCAGGCAGCGCAGCCTGAATCGCATGGCGTTCGACTTCGAGGTCGTGCCAGATAAGGAAGTGGTCGACCGGGTCGGCGGCAATGATCTCGCAGGCCTTGGCGACGCGCGCGCCGAGGCTGTCGCGCTTCTCGGTCGATGCCGCCTGCACGCCAAGCGCAGGATCCGGGAACAGCAAGCCTTGGCCGATCTTGTCGGCGCCGGCCGTGCTGTAATCGCTCGGTACCTCGTGGTAGCGCACATCCAGTGCCGGCAGTTCATAGCCTTCATCGCTATAGCCAAGGTCGGATGGTCGCTGGATGAACACAGCCCAGCTCGACACCCACAGCCAGAATTCCTGCTCCTTGTGCGGGTACAGGGTCAAGTTGCCGGCCTTCTCGCTATCACGCTGGAAGAAGCGGGTCAGCGCCTGGCCGGTGTCCATGACGCCAAGGAAGCCGGCGTAGTGGATCAGCTCCTTGTAGCGGTTGGGGCTGGGCGTGGCGGTGTTGACCAGCTTGAACGGCACGCCTTCGAACAGAGGCAAGAATTCCTGATAGGTCTTGCTGCCGAACGAGCGCAGCACGCTGGCTTCGTCCAAGCTGGCGGCAGTGAATAGCTTGGGGTCGAGCTTGCCATCACGCACGGTTTCGTAGTTCGTCAGGTAGAACTCTTGGCCGGCGCGCATCTCGTCTGCCGATTTGATGAAATGGAACTCAACGCCCAGCGCTGCGGTGGTGTCCATGAACTCGCGGCGCACACCAAGCGGCGCCGTCACCAGCACCGGGCCACCGGCCTTGCGCTGAATCTGGCGGCTCCACTCGGTTTGCATGAAGGTCTTGCCCAGGCCGAAGCTGGCGAAGATGCCACGGCTGCCGCCCTTGACTGCCCAGCGCACAATGTCGCGCTGGTGCGGCAACAGGATGGGTGACAGCTCGTCGGGCGCAACGTCGAAGCCATCGAAGCGCGCCATCTTGATCTTGGCCCGCAGGAAGTCGAGGTAGGTATCTTCGTGCTGGCCAGCGGTGTTGGTTCGTCTGGACAAGGGTCGCTGCTCGCCTCGACTCCCATTTTTGGCGTAAGTGATCCCCTCGGCGCCTAGCGCCGATGCTTGAATATCGGTTGTCATGGTTAGCTCCGGGTAGACGTGTCGTCGCGAACCGCTGCGAGGTCTGCGGGTTCTAGGTAGATCAGCTTGGCCATTCTGCTAGCCATCGCATACATATCGACGGCCATGGCATGAAAAACCGGGCCATCGACAATGGCGCCAGACAATGGAATGGGGTAGTTCTTCAAGTTGCCATCCTCGCCCAATATCACTAGCCAAGCATTGTCTCGGGGAGCGTGCCGCGCTTCTTCTTCGGTCGGGCTGAGAAATTGACCATCGCGACGGATTTTCGGCAGGACTTCGCCAGTCACCCACTTGCGGAAGCGGTGTGCAGTGGTGCCAGGCTTGACCGCATCGCGGCAGCGCAGGATCAGCGTGTAGAGGCCAGATTCGTTGATGATGTTCGCTTTATCGTTACCGCGAGATAAGCCCTCAATTGAACTGAGGGCTTTCTCATCATCATCCAATGTTCGAAGCGCCATGGACGGATTGCCTATGGCCAACGAACGGCATACGTCGGCTGCGATAAACCATGGCTCGCCGTCGATAAGCAGGGAACGGATATTCCAGCCTTCGGATTGCGACTGGAAGGAATGAAGTGAAGGGGCTGGTTTCTTGGATGGTTCTGGCGCAGATGCGCCTTCGATGGGCTTAGCCATGATGGAACTCCTTGTAACGGACTGAGAATCCGCCGCCCGTCGCCAAACGGGTGGGCAGAGCCGTGCGGGTTGGCGAACCGGTACAAGGAACCGGCAGGGCCTTGCGGCCCTCCCGCACGGCCCGCCCATAGGGGTGCCATGCAATGACGGACGCAAAAAAGCCGCTTGCAGGTAATGCAGGCGGCTATTCGTCCGCCTTGTATCCGGGTCGCCAAACCCGGTCGCGGGATTGACCGCGACATGGTTAGCATAGGCCCGGTTTGATGTGGAAATCAAGTAGCCCATCGTCATGCCGCCCACCTCGTGCGATAGGTACAAATGTCGCGCACGGTCGAAGTCCCGCAGCCGAAGCGCTTTGCCAGGGTCTGGTAACCGACGCCGGCGGCGCTGTTGTGCAGGCGGCGAATCTCTGCAACCTGCTGATCGGTCAGCTTGGCGCGCGGGTGCGAGGCGCCGATGCGGTGGTTTGTGTGATTTCGCGTCGTCATGTCGGCCTCACACTGCCAGCGCTTGGTGAGACAGGGAGGCGACCTTGTCAGTGAGCATGCCAAACAGCTGTTCGGCATCTGGCCCGGCCTCGATCTCTGCGGCCATCTTGACCTGGAAGTTGCCGAAATAGGTACCGCAGTAGCCAGCGATGATTAGCGCCAGCGCCTGATCGGCATTGCAAATGACATGGCCGTCCTCAAACTCTGCGACGCCGACTCTATCCAGAATTGCAAGCTGGGCGGCGCGCTTGGCATCCCTGTCTTCGCCGAAAAAGTGATCACCTTTGATGCTGTAAAGAGTGCGCTTCATATCATGCCACCTTCCACTCTGCACCAGGGCGCGACTCGCCGACCAGCTGCAGGCTATAGACGCGCGCTCGGCGGCTGCCAGCCCGGACGGTATTGCGGGCCTTGGCTATCGCTTTGTCGATCGATTGCGCCTTGGCAAAGGTCGTGCCGTCGCTGACTACATAGCCGCGATGATGTGAGTCGATGTTGTGCGCAAGCTCCGATAGCATCAGCGCCGCCATATCTCGCCCACGCTTCAGCCGCTCGATTTCATCTTGTGCGCTGGCCAGCTTTGCCTTGACCGTCGCCAGCTCATTTGCCGAGTTGGCCGCCGGCGACAAGGCATAGCGCCAAGGCTTGCCGGCCTCGGCCTCGCGGGTGACGATGCCGGCGTCACACATGGCCTGCAACGCAGCAGCGACCGCTTCGGCGTTCATGTAGATGTCGCGGTGCAGTTCTCCGGCCGTGGCGTCAGGCGTGATTGCCAAGGCTTGGATCAATACGGCTTCGTGAGTGGCTTGTGTCATGGTCAGTTCTCGTCGTTGGCAATGCCGTCGAAGGCTTCAGTAACGTCGTGCAGCAATTCGCGCACGTCGCCGGTCAGGATCGTCAGCTCGGCCGCCCGGGTGTCATCGGCGGTTTCGCTTTGGCCGAGATCGGCGGCGCGGGCATAAAAACTGGATGTCCACTTGAGCTTGGTCAGGCCGAGCGATTCGCTCAGCACCAGACTCACGCGGTCGGCCCAAGTCAGGGCCAGTTTGGTGACAACGCGGCCGGTAGAAAGCAGATGGCGAATCTCACCAGCGAGCATGTCCGACCGCCGGATGGCGATAACGGCGTCGCTTCCTTGGCTGAGCTCGCCCTCGTCGTCTACCGTGAATGGCTCTGGGCAGGTCTGGTCTTGCAGCCAAGCGGTCATGCGCAAGTTCGGCACGGCCTTGACTTGCACCGTTGTCATGCCGATTTCGATGCCGCCAAGGAACAGATTGCTGCGCAGCGCGGCGTGGATTTCGTCGGCGCGCTTCTGGCTGCTGGTGTCCAGCACGACGATGGCACGGTCAAGGTCGAAGTAGCCGCGCACCAGGGCTTGTGATGGCAGTTGCTGCGGCAGCAGTTCGGCGCGGATGGCTTCTTTCAGCTCCTTACGCTCTTTGCGGCCAATCTTGCGCCCAGACTGCTTTTCGATGCCTGCTACCCGAGCGGCCAGCCGTTCCTCGATGGCCGATGCCGGCAGCGAGCGCTTGTCGCAGCGCACGGCGAAAAACACACAGCGGTTCACCATCAGCGTCAGTTCGTCGGTCTTGGTAATGGCAAACGGGTTGACGAAACCCTCTCGCGCTTCTTCCAGATCGCCGATTGGCTTGAATACGGCTCGCTGCAGCGCTTCGTCGATGGCTACCTGGCCGGGCACGAATGGGCCAATCAGGGCGCTGATATGGGCGGCTCTAAAGTGCATGTTTGCCTCAAAAGGTGAAGTGGATGCCTAGCTCGCTGGCGGCGTAGGCTTCGATTCTGGTTTGGTGGTCGGCCATTTCTGGCACCGATAGCGTGGTGGTCGAAATCGCTTTTTGCCGACCATCAGGCAATTCCTCGTAGCCGATGAACAGGCCAGCGAAATACTCATTCCAAGCCGCTGCGCTGTACTGGCGGCCATTGAGCCAAGCGGCTTCTTCAATTTCGTGTAGCAACGTCCACATGCGCTTGTTCTGCTCAATGGTGCGCTTGGTCTTGTGCTGGCTGACGATCACGGCCAGCGGCTTGCCCTGCTCGGCCATGGGCTTCCAGTTGTTGCGCAGGAAGGCCCACAGCCGGCCAGCGGCGTGATCGTCAGTCAGGACAAAGGTTTGGTTGAGTTGCTTCTCGGCCATGGCTCGTCAGCCTGTTCGCTTGCGGATCAATGCGTGCGCTTGCTTGTGATGGCTTGGGCACAGCCAAACGACATCAAGCGGCCGGCTATAGTCCGGGTGGTGAGCCTCGGCCTTGTCTCCGCAAACCCAGCACGGCAGGGGCTGCACTTTCCCGTCTCGCACAGCGTTGGAAATGGCCTGCCTCGCGCGGCGGCGTTCCGGTCGGCTGGTATTACTTCGCGTGACAGCTCGGGCATGAGCTTGGCGGCCTTGATCGGTGCTTGCATATGCGCGACGGGCAGCGACACGGTGCGGCGCTGTGGCACGGCTACGCTCATAAGCTCTGCACCGATCCAAGTTGGCCAGCCGGTTGGCCCGCGCTGCAGCCTTCGCGCAATCCTTGCAGCGCGAGTTGCTGCCGGCGTAGAAGTCATCGGCTGGCTTGGTCATATCGCAGTGTTTGCAGATCGGCATATGCGGTCAGATCAAAAAGGAATATCGCAGTCATCGAAGTCATCGAATCCACCAGTAGGCGCCGGCCCGCCGTTGCCGCTGCTTTGGGCTGACTGACCGGCTGGCAGCTTCTTCAGCGCGCGATCCTTGAGGCTGGCTTTTACTTTTTCCAGCTTCTCGGCCTTGGGCGCCCGCGCCAGAATCTCGCTTGCGACCATGCGGCTGTCAGCGTTGTAGATGCTGTAAATTTCCAGCTTGTTGGCGACCTTGAGCGAGCCTTGCTTGTCGAGGTATTCCTCGGGCGCCAGTTGCAGCAGCAGGCCGATCGGTTTGCCCATCAGGTCGGGGTAAACGTCCAGCTCTTTGCGCACCTTGGTCTTGGCCTGGGCGTCGTACAGCTCGACCGGCTGCGGGGCTGCCTTGATTCCGCGCAGGGACAGGCAGGTCAGGATGGCTTGCAGCACGTTGAAGCCAGAAAGCGCGGTGCCGTCGCCCTTGTGTGTCCAGAGCGTGAGGCGGGCTTCCTGCTTGGCGCGATCCTCGAAATGCAGCTCGATGCCGTCCGCGCCGGACTTGGCCTTCTTGGCAATGGCGTATTTGAAGGTGCCGATGTAGTCGCCCGTTGCTTCGATGCGGCTGGCTTTCTCGTCTGCTTTCTTGGCGGCGTTGGTGTCGAGATCGTATGAGCGGGACATGCTGTTTCCTTGTTATGCGGCTTGTGGCTGGGTGGTGGTGGCGATGCCGTAGTAATCGCAAATTGCGGCGTCCACGGCGGCGAGGTCGTTGTCGATGTAGTGGCTGGGGAACAGGTCGGGCGGCGATTTGACGGTGTCGCTCCCGTTGTTGACGGTACTGAACTGGAATCGCCCATCAGCGACGTTGGTGCGCAAGACGATGGTGAACAGGCCTTCGAGGGTGATCTTCTCGTCGAGCATCTTCCCGATTGTCTTCATACGCACCCGGCCGTAGTCGTCGCTCTGCGTGTGGGCGAGGATGTAGACGCGCACGTCCTCGGCCAGCTCACCGGCCGCGGTGAGAATGTCCCAGGCATGGCGGCCGATTTCCGTGAACTTGTCGAAGCCCTTTTCATCGCTGCGGCGCATGAACTCATTGGCGAGCACATACTGAAAATCGTCGAGCACAATGACCTTGCGGGCGGTGCGCTGCATGTAGGCGATGATCCGGGCGCTTTGGTCGGTAACGAATATGTTTCCGCCCTTGCGCTTATCGGCGCCGACGCGCAACCAGTCTGCCGAGCGAAATGGCAGCGGCTTGCGTACTGACTGGATCAGCAACGTTTCAGCCGGCTTGAGATTGCGCATGCTGTAGCTTTTGCCCGTGCCGCTCTCGCCCAGGATGATGGTGGCGATGCTCATG
>NZ_JAYRLZ010000006.1:0-34242 GCF_041904975.1 Chitinimonas sp.
GGCGGGCCATGTCAGCTAATGACACCGCAGCCTTGCCGCAAAACTCGACCCGGCCCTGTGGGTTTCGTCGGAAAACCGCCGTTTGCTGCGTTGTCGCACACTGACGTAGATGACTACGCTGCGCGCGTGCCTTGCACACGGCGGTTTCCCGACGAAACGCGATCCGCCGACAAAATGTCTACTGAGCCCAAGCATCTCAGTAACGCGCCATGGTCGGCTCGACTTGTTCGGCCCAGGCCGCCACACCGCCTGCCAGATTGTAGATAGCGTCAAAGCCGGCCCGCTCGAGGAAGACGCCGACCTGATAGCTGCGCATGCCATAGTGGCAAATCACCACGGTGGGGCGCTCGCCATCGAGTGTATCCACCACGGCGGGAATGCTGTTCATCGGCTGGTTGACGCTGCCGGCGATGGCGCACAGGGCGAATTCCCATGGCTCGCGCACATCCAGCAAAAGCGGTGGCGGGGTGGCACTGTCCGCCAGCATGGCGGCAAGCACTTCAGGGCTGATCTGTTTCATGGGCGTATCGCAAAAAACCGCATCTTACCGCTGTGTGCACTTGCCTGTGCAGAGCGCTGCCGTGCTGTCTAATCTGGGACAGTGACTGTGCAGGGAGAGAATCATGTCGGGAAGGTCTCGCCTGATCTTCATCATGCTGTTGTGGGCGGCCATGCGGGCGCAGGCGGCGCCGCTGCATCTGTGCTTTGAGGATGTGCCGCAGCCGCCCTGGACCATGCCCGATGGCAGCGGCCTGAACATATCCCTGCTCAAACTGGTGGAAAAGCAGCTGGGCGAGCAGTTCGTCTTTGTTGCCAAGCCGTGGAAGCGTTGCCTGGAAGAAGTGCGCAGCGGGGCACTCGACGGCATCATCAGCGCGGCCGATTCACCAGAGCGTCGTAGCTTCAGCGTAGCGCCAACCCTGGCCGATGGCCGTGCTGATCCAGATGCTGCGCTGTGTGAGGATCGTTTCAATGTGTTTTTACGCAAAGCCGGGCCCGGCAAATGGGATGGAAGACTATTGAGCAGCCCGGCACATTCAGTGGTGGTACAGACCGGCTATATCGTCGCCGATTTGTTGCGCCAGCGCGGTGTGGCGGTGAATGACTCGGTCAAGTCTGCTGAAGCCGGCCTGCGCCTGCTGGCCGAGGGCTTTGCCGATGTGGCGGTGTTGCAGGGCTACGAGGCAGAGCGCCTGGTGGAGTCCGATCCGCGCTTTGCCGGCAAGATCGCCCTGGCTGCGCCGCCGTATGAGGTGCTGCCGCTCTACCTTTTGATCAGCCGCAAGACCCATGCGGCCAACCCGGGTCGTATCGATGCGATCTGGGCAGCGATACGGAGCCAGAAAGCCAGCCCTGCCTATCGCAGCTTGCTGCCCAAGGCCGAGCAGCGCAGCAAGTGATTGGCCGATAAGCCTTTCTGGCCGGCCTATGGCCCGCTGAGGTAGAATTCGGCGGTTTATCTGCCCGAAGCTTTCGCATGTCGCTGTACGCCCTTGGCCTCAATCATGAGACTGCGCCCATTGCGGTGCGGGAGCGGCTCGCCTTCACCGCGGCCGAATTGAGAGCGGCGGTGGCCGAGCTGGCCGGCATGCGTGGCGTTCACGAGGCGGCCATCGTCTCCACCTGCAATCGCACCGAGCTTTACTGCGCTGCACGCGATGAAAGCACCCTGTTGCAGTGGCTGGCGCAATCGCGCCAGCTCAAGGTCGAAGAAATCAGCCCCTATCTTTACCACCTGCCTGGCCGCGAGGCCGCCGCCCATGCGTTTCGTGTCGCCTCCGGGCTCGATTCGATGGTGTTGGGCGAAACGCAGATTCTCGGCCAGCTCAAGGATGCGGTGGATGAGGCGCAGCAGATCGGCGCGCTCGGTCCCACCCTGAATGGCTTGTTCCAGAAGGCATTTTCGGTAGCCAAGGAAGTGCGCACCCAAACTGCCATCGGTGCCAATTCGGTGTCGATGGCGGCGGCGGCGGTGCGGCTGGCCGAGCGCCTGTTTCCCGATATTGCCGAGCTATCGGTGCTGTTTATCGGTGCTGGCGAAATGATCGAGTTATGCGCCACCCATTTTGCCGCTAAAAAGCGGGGGCGGCTGTCGGTGGCCAATCGCACCCTGGAGCGCGGCGCCGCGCTGGCCAGCCTGTTTGGCGGCGATGCCTTTGCCCTGGCCGAATTGCCCGAGCGCCTGCCCGGCTACGATATCGTGGTCACCAGCACCGCTAGCCAGCTGCCCATCATCGGCCTTGGTGCGGTGGAGCGGGCGGTGAAGGCGCGCAAGCACCGGCCGATCTTTATGGTGGACCTGGCGGTGCCGCGCGATGTCGAGCCGGAAGTGGGGCGTCTGCCCGATGTGTATCTGTACACGGTGGATGATCTGGCCGAAGTGGTGCGCCAGGGGCGTGCCGAGCGCGAGCAGGCAGTGGCCGAGGCGGAAAGCATTGTCCACGCTCGCGCCGATGAATTCATGCAATGGCTGGACAACCGCGCCCTGGTGCCGACCATCCGCGCCCTGCGCGACCAGGCCGAGCGCTTGCGGCGCCATGAGCTGGAGCGCGCCGGCAAATTGCTGGCCAAGGGCGAAGACCCGGCTGCCGTGCTGGAATCACTGTCGCTGAGCCTGACCAACAAGCTGCTGCACCCGCCGCTGGCCGCCTTGAACCAGGCCGAAGCCAGCCAGCATGGCGAGCTGATCGATGCGGTGCGCCGCCTTTACCATCTTCACGACGAGGAATAGTGCCGCAGGAGCGAGTCGCGCCCGCGATCAGTCCGGCATAGCAAACCGATGATCGCAGGCATCCCGCTCCTGGGTGAAACCATCATGAGCACATCGATAACGACCTGGCAGCGCGATGCCTACCTGATCTCGACCGACCAGGCCCGCCTTGATCTCGCCACTGCGCATCGCTTTATTGCCGGCACCTACTGGGCGAAGGACATTCCCTTCGACACCTTTTTGCGCTCGGTGCGCGGCGCCATCTGCTTCGGGGTCTACCATGAAGCGGCGCTGGTCGGTTTTGCCCGGGTGATCAGTGACTGCGCCACCATCGCCTATCTGGGCGATGTGTATATCGATCCTGCCTACCGCGGGCAGGGACTGTCCAAGTGGCTGATGGAATGCATCAGCGCCCACCCCGACCTGCAGGGTCTGCGCCGCTGGATGTTGTTGACCAGCGATGCGCATGAACTGTACCGACAATATGGCTTTACCGACCTTGCCAAGCCCTCGCTGTGGATGGAAAAGGCCGTAGCCAACCTTTATCAGAAATCTGCCGAATGAAACCGAGCATCGCCCAGAAACTTGCCAACCTTGCCGACCGGCTGGAAGAAGTGAACCAGCTGCTCGCCAGCGAAGAAGCCACCCGCGATATGGACAGCTTTCGCAAGCTGAGCCGCGAGCATGCCGAATTGACCCCGGTGGTCGAGCTGTTCCGCACCTTCCAGCAGACCGAGGCTGATCTTGCCACCGCCCGCAGCATGCTGGACGACCCGGATATGCGCGAGCTGGCCGAGATGGAGCTGGCCGATGGCGCCCAGCGCATCGAGTCCTTGGAGGCTGAGCTGCAAAAGGCGCTGCTGCCGCGCGACCCGAATGACGAGCGCAATATCTTCCTGGAAATCCGCGCTGGCACTGGCGGTGACGAATCGGCCTTGTTTGCCGGCGATCTGTTCCGCATGTATTCGCGCTTTGCCGAGCGCAATCGCTGGCAGGTGGAGGTGGTGTCGGCCAGCGAATCCGATCTTGGCGGCTACAAGGAAGTGATCGCCCGCATCGTCGGCCTGGGCGCCTATTCCAAGCTGAAGTTCGAGAGCGGTGGCCATCGGGTGCAACGGGTGCCGGAAACCGAGTCGCAGGGCCGCATCCATACCTCGGCCTGCACCGTGGCAGTGATGCCGGAAGCCGACGAGCTGGAAGAGGTGAACATCAACCCCAGCGATATCCGCATCGACACCTTCCGCGCCAGTGGCGCCGGCGGCCAGCACATCAACAAGACCGATTCGGCGGTGCGCATCACCCACTTCCCCACCGGCATCGTGGTGGAGTGCCAGGATGGCCGCAGCCAGCACCAGAACAAGGCTCAGGCCTTCCAGGTGCTGGCCGCACGCATCAAGGACAAGCAGGAACGCGAGGCCCATGCCAAGGAAGCGGCGATGCGCAAATCCCTGGTCGGCTCGGGGGATCGTAGCGAGCGCATCCGCACCTACAACTTCCCGCAGGGACGGATGACCGACCACCGCATCAACCTGACCCTGTACAAGCTCGACTACATCATGGATGGCGACCTGTTCGAACTGACCGACGCCTTGCTGGCCGAACACCAGGCCGAGTTGCTGGCGGCGATGGCGGAGCAGGGCGGATAAGATGACCAAGCCGGCCTATTTGTTTGATCTGGTCGAACAAATGTACGCAGCGCCGGCAAATGTTGTGGGCTGGTTGAGGTTGTCCAATGCCTGGCAAGAGTGCAACGACCAGGCTGCTCGAGCGCATGTCATGCAACAGCTTGCGGCAGCGGCCTTCAATGATCATCAGGCAGAGGTGCTAAGGCTGACATTTCTGGCCGATTACGCCAGGCAGCAAGTCTATCTCGAAGGCGCGTTGGCACATGCTCTGGCGATAGAGCCGCCCAATGCGGACCAACTGGTTGCCTTGGCCACGCAGGGCTGGGTATCCGCACTGGAGGTGTGTGCGGATCACGCCTCATTCATCGCTAGCTTGCTGTCCATGGGCTTCCCGGCAGTGCTCAGGCAGCTGACGCAGATGGCTGAAAACGCCGTGCCGGCAGATTTTCCAAGGCGACAGATCTCCCGGCTCGAGCGAGTGACCGTTGTTGTGCCTTGCCTTGGGTCGCAACTGCATCCGCCGAGCGTTATGGCCGAAAACCAATGGCGCTTGCTGGCGCAACTCGGATTGAAAATACAACTGGTTTCCTGCCAGGAGCTGCAGGCGCCCGAGCCGCATATGTTTCGCGGGGGCGGCAGCAAGTTTGAATTCCCGCCCCCGGATGTGAACCATTGGGCGGCTAGTCTGCCGCAAGGTTCCTTGCTGGGCTTGAACGACCCTCACTACCGCTTGCAGGCGCGCTGGGCTGATATGTTCCGCCATATCGCTGCATTTGACCCCGACGTGGTACTGATGGTCGGCCTGTATTCGCCACTGGCGGCCGTCTTGCATGCTCTTCGGCCGGTCGTTGGCTTGAACGTATTTGCTTTTGCACCACTAGCGCCGCTGGATGTCTGGCTGGCACCCAGTGCAGATGCGAAGCTTGAGACGATATGCTGGCCCGAAACTGCGCTGCCGGTGGTTCATCATCACCCGTTCCGGATTCGTGGTGCGGCGGCCGCGGGGCGGCTAAGCCGGAACAGCTTCAATCTGCGGCGTGACGAGCTGGTCTGGCTAAGTTCGGGCGGGCGCTTGGCGCATGAAATAAGCGAAGAGTGGGCTGATATGGTCAACGCGATTCTGGCGGGCCATCCCGAAATCCGTTGGCTCTTGGCCGGCACGGAGACTGTGCCCGAGCGGCTTAGGGCGGCTTTCCCTGGACAGATCCGGGCTGTGGGTGTGACAGAAGGTCTCGGCGATTTGATAAGAATGGCTGATATCTATGTCAACCCACCGCGTGTCGGCGGTGGCTTCAGTGTTGCCGAAGCGATGGCGGCTGGCCTCGCCGTGGTATCGCTGGCCGGTGGCGATGGCGGCGACAAGGTTGGTGAATGGGCCTACACCAATCTTGAACAGTATCGCGACGGATTGGTGGCGCTATGCAACTCGGCAGCAGCACGCCGTACCATGGGGGCGGCATTGCAGCAGCGGTTCCGGCAGCAACTGGATGTAGAGGCCGGCGGCCCTAGCCTGCTGGCTGCTATGCATAAAGCCATTGCCGTGGCTGCACCCCGATTGGCGGTACCTCAGTAAGCGAGTCGTCCCCATTGCGGTAAGCGATGGCTGCCGGAACTGAACACGCTGGAAATCATTGTGCGCCCCGAAAAGCGGATTACTGCGCTATTTCGTGCAGCGACTTCTTGATTTTGGCTGGTATGCCCACCACCAGTACATTGGCCGGCACGTCGGCAGTGACTACCGCGCCGGCACCGACAAAGCTGCCCGATTCGATCACCAGACGCTCCAGTACATTGGCGCCTAGCCCGATGGTCACCCCCTTGCCGATTCGGGTCAGGCCGCCGACATTGGCGCCGGGCTGGATACGCGAGAACGACTGGACCTCGGTGTCGTGACCGATGGTGACGCCCCGATTCACGAATACATGGTCGTGCAGCGTGGCATTCGGGCCTACGACACTTTTTGCGCCGATAAATACCCCTTGCCCTAATCGGGCCAGGGGTGACACATAGGCAGTAGGGTGGATCAGGGAGCAGAACGACAAGCCGAAGCGCCGCAGGATTTCATCTGCCAGCTCGGCACGCGCGGGCGTGGTCGGACCAAGCAGATAGCATTCGTCATCGGCAGGCTGGAATTGATCCAGGGCTTGCACAAGCGGGGGCGGACAATGTGCCGCCAAGGCAGCCAGGCGGTCATTCAGCGGGATATCGCGCTCGCCGGCTGGCTCAGGATGGTGCAGCACGACCTTTGTTGGCTGCAGTTGATTGGCCAGTGCGCAGTCGAACAGATCGGACAGGATATTGCTGGCACCAAAGATCACCAGCTTGCTCGGAGACTCAGGCATGTCGCGCCTCCAGCCCGAGCCGGCTGCGTACTTCGGCCGCCGTGGCGATGGCGCGGTCTTGGGCTTTGGCCAGTGCCACGGCACGGGCCAGCAATTGTGCGTTGCTGGCCGGCTTGCTGCGTTCCTGATCCAGCCAGAGGTTGTCTTCCAGCCCGGTTCGTATTCCATGCCCCAAGGCAACACCAAGCGCCACCGCCTGAGTTTGAAAGCGGCCAATGCCGCCAACTGACCAGATGGATTGCGGCGGTAGATCGGCAACCAGGGCGCCGAGATGCAACAAGCTGGCCTGAGCGGAGGCCGCGTTGCCGAGCAGGATGTTGAAATAGAAAGGCGGCTGGAGCAGCCCCTTGTCGATCAATATTTTGGCGAAATTGACCATGCCCAGATCGAACACTTCCAGCTCGGGCCGAATGCCGCGCTCCTGCATGATGCTCGCCAGTCGCATGATGGTTTGAGGCGGGTTCAGGCTGGCTTCGCTAGCGAAGTTCAAGGAACTGAGGGTCAGGCTCGCCATATCCGGCTTGGCATCCCCTTCCAGCCATAGGCAGCTTGCGCGACTTTCTACGGCTTGCACCCGTCGCCCGCTGGTTGTGGCCACGATCACGGCCCCTGGCGCAGCGGCTCTTACCCTCGCTATCAGTTCAGCAATAATGTGGGGATCACAGCTGGGCTCGCCATCGGCATCGCGCGCGTGCAAGTGCAACATCGTCGCGCCCAGCGTGACCGCCTCGGCACAGTCTGCGGCAATTTCGGCGCTGGCCAGGGGGAGATGCGGGGATTGAGCCTTGGTAGGCACCATGCCGGTTGGCGCAAGATTGATGATCAGCGGAAGCATGGCAGGATGGGTCATATCGGGAGGGCATTGTAAAGTAAGCCAGCCAAGCTGCGGCAGCCACACCGCAGCTGTGCCTAAACGCCCAATGATGCGCACCCTATCTGGCTGTGGCAGCGAAGGCCGTAGAGGCCCGGCTGGTCAATCCGCCTCATTGAAACCCAAGGCAGCCTTGCTTGCCTGGTAGGCGTTTGAATCGCGCGTTTCGACGAAGGCCTGCCATACCCGCTGGGCGCGGCCCGGGTTGGCGCTGACAAACTGGTGCGACAGCATCAGATAGGCCGGATACTCGACGAACACCGGCGTCATCCGCTCTACATAGATGGCAAGGCCCGGTGTCTCGCGCAGCAGGCGATCGGCAATGGCAGTCTGGATTACGGCAGCCTCATTCATATTGACGCTGATCTTGCGCAGCATCTGTGCCGGGTCTTTTTCGGTTTCGTCGGTCGCCACGCCGATATCCTTGAGCAAGCGGGCGGCAACAAACCCCGGCTGCACTGCAACCGGCCGGCTATTTCCCAGCAAACGCTTGCCATCCCAGCTTAATTTGGCTTCCAGGTGGCGATACAGGGCGAAGCGGTCGATATACAGGCGTAAATCCGCATTGGGCTCGCAGCCCGACTTGCCCGGATAGACGCCGATTGCGCATCGCTCCGGCAAATAGCCGGCGCCGAGCACGCCGTCCTGGCTGCCATTGCCCACACTGGCCAGGCAGCGCTTCCATGGCAGGCGGCTTACCACGATGTGCATCGACAGCCTTGGCTCGGCCAGCTTTGCCAGCGTGCCATACAATCCAGGCTGCTTGTCCAGGATCCACGGATAGGCTTCATTGTCCTCGTGGCACAGGCGCAGGGTATCTGTCGCCCATGCCGGGTTGGAAGCGAGAACCAGCAGGCCCAGACAGCGGGCAAGCACAGTCAGTTTCATCGAGCGGCCTCCGTATGCGGTGAACGACACGGCCCTGATGCGGCATCAGGTGATGACTTCGTCACCATAGGTGTTAAACGCCTGCTTGATCAACACCGTTCGCCGCAGTAGCCAGGCTTGAGGTCGATCTGCCGCGCTTTGGCTTTGCCGGGGCGGCGGGCGCGGGCGAGCTGCTGTTTGGTGAATCAGCTTGGTTGTCGCTGCCCTGGCTGCAGGCGCACTCCTTGCTACGGCAAGGGCATTGCGCCGGAGCATGGACATGAACAATACCGTTACCACCCTGTCGTCGCTTGCAGCAGCCCTCAGCCAGCTCAGCACAGCGCTGAGCCAGCCGCCAGCCAGCCCGGCTGGCAGCTTGCCTGCGGCATCTCCTGCACCGGCAAGGCTTGCCGATCAGGAACAGAGCCAGGATCTGGTCACTCTGGGTGGTGGCGATGACGCCCCGCTGACCTACAATGCGCGCGGCAAGCTGAATGTGTCGCCAGCACTCAAGGCGCTATTGGCTGAGGCGGCGCCAGCAGCGGGAACCGGCGCAACATCGCTGGTGCAAACGGCTCAGCAATTGCTCAACCAAGGCCTGGCAGGGCGGGGCGGCAATGCGCAGCTGGCCGCTGCCTTGCAAGGAGCGCCGGGCTTGCAGGCGCAATTGCGCCATCTGGCCGCCAGCCGGCCGGGCAGTATCGATATCCAGGAATAGCCGCGCGTTGCCAAAGCCGCGCCTAGCCATCAAGATGGGCGCTGTACTCTCCATACCCGCCCATCATGCCGATCACCACCCATCTGGTTTGCGCTCCCCATGATCTCGACGCACCGGCCGTTGTCACCGAATGGCTGGTCCTTGCCGGTGCACGGGTGCAGGCCGACGTGCCCTTGGTGCGCCTGGCGGTGGCGGGCGAAGCGCATATCGTGCTGACGCCGATGGCTGGCGTACTGACCGAGCACTGCGTCGCCATCGGCGAGCCTTTGCTGGCGTCGGACCTGCTGGCGATGATCGAGGCGGAAGAGCCGGAATTCGGCATAACCATGCTGGCGCCGGAAGAGGTGCAGGAAAACCTGGCCGTGCCGGCTTGCCGGCAGGCCCATCGCCCGGAACCCGCTGCACATGTCGCGTCCGACCCCTCCGCCATCGATCTGTGCGCCGCGCTCGGCATCGCACCGGACGAGGTGCCGGCAACGCTGGCCGGCCAGCCGAGCCGGCAAGAGGTGGAGCGACATGTACGGGCGGAGTTGCGCTTGTTGGCGGCAATGCGGCAATTGATGCGGTGAGGCCCGGGGACAAAGCGTCAATTCGATCGGCCCGGCGGGTTGGGTCGTCCGCTACAGTCCTGCGCCAGCAATTGCTTCCTCCAGCAAGGCAAGTACTTTAAGTTGATACGAACCCGGGCCGGATGGTTGTTTGTCGTCGAGTTTGTTCATCATCACGACATAGCTGGTGCCGGAGGGCAGCTGGCGCATCAGGGTCGCTACGCCAGGATCAGCTCCGGTGAAGCCACCGTTGTTATGCTGCCCATTGAGCAAGGTTCCTTCTGGTATCCGGTAGTGGCCGGCGAACTTTGCCAGCGCGGGGGCTGTCGAGAGTACGCTCCCGGCTGCTTGCCAATTTTCGGCATTGATGGCGCCGTCCAGCGCTGACACCATGGTGCCGGGCTTGAATACGCTGTAGGCCTGTACCGATGTCAAATAGATCGGCTCCCGTTGGCCTCGGTCTTTCAGCAGCGACGGCGCGGCGACGAAGTCGCCCTGCGCAATACCTAGTGGCTGCAATACAGCCGTTTGTACATAGGTTAGGTAGGTGGCGTGGCTGGCTTGCTCGATGATCAGACCGAGCAGCAAGTAGCCGAAATTCGAATAGGCACTGCGTGTTCCCGGGACGAAGTCCAAAGGCTGCGCCGTAACGGCACGAATGATATCGCTGCGGGTCGGCGGCAAATTCAAGCCAAGTGCCTGCTGGATTGCCGCTTCGCTAATCAGCGGGTCTCCCGAGATATCGGTGTCCCAGCCGCCTTGGTGGTCAAGCAGGTGTGCAATGGTGATGTCGGCGATGCGCGGGTCGGCCCCGGTTGCCTGGAATCCTGACAGCCAGCAAGGCCTGTTATTGCCTGAACAGAATACATGGTCGCTCAGTGCTAGAAAGCCTCCCTGCCTAAGCTTTTGTACCGCTGCTGCGGTGACCGGCTTGACGATGCTGGCGGTCATGAACAGGGCATCGGCTGGCAGCGGGCGTTGCCTGTTTGCGTCAAGGTGACCGAAGCCACGCTGATACAGCACCACGCCATCCTTCACAATGGCGACGCTTGCTGCGCTGATGCCGTTCTCAGACAGAAATGGTTGCAACGCCTTGTCGGCCCTGTCTGCCAGATTGCCGGTACAAGCTTGTTGCTGCGCCGGACTCGCATTGGGTTGCTGGGCGCTGCAGGTCAATGCTTGCGGGTTGCTGAGCGCTTGCTGATCCTGGCTATTGCAAGCAGTCAGCAAGCTCCCGATTGCAAGCACCGTTGCCATTGCGCCAAAGAGTGTTCGCTTCATGATGCCTCCTTGAAAAAGGGGGCATGATCCTGTGGCGCGACTGAAGCGAAGCTGAAACTTGACCGGCCGGGCTTTTGCGAATGCAAATCAGAACCCGCGATGAAGCGCTGCGCGGGTTCTGATCGGGAGTACCGAATCAGTCGTCTCGCTGCGGCCTAGCGTTTATTGCGCCGCGCCGATACGGCTGCGGCCAGCTTGTGCAGCACCGCCACGCTATCGTCCCAGCCGATGCAGGCATCGGTAATGCTCTGGCCATAGCTGAGCGGCTTGCCTTCGACCAGGTCCTGGCGACCTTCGTGCAGATGGCTTTCCACCATCACGCCGAAAATCGCCTGGCTGCCCGATGCGATCTGGCTGGCAACGTCGTCGGCCACCAGCATCTGCTTGCGGAAATCCTTGCTGGCATTGGCATGGCTGAAATCCACCATCACTTTTTCCGGCAGGCCGGCGCCGGCCAGGTCCTTGACCGCGGCGGCGACATGGTCGGCGTCGTAATTGGGTGTCTTGCCGCCACGCAGGATGACGTGGCAATCCGGGTTGCCGCCGGTGGCAACAATGGCGGAGTGGCCGAACTTGGTCACCGACAGGAAGTGGTGCGGCACACTGGCGGCGCGGATCGCATCGATGGCGATTTTCAGATTGCCGTCGGTGCCGTTCTTGAAGCCGACCGGGCAGGAGAGGCCCGATGCCAGCTCGCGGTGGACTTGCGACTCGGTGGTGCGTGCGCCGATGGCGCCCCAGCTGATCAGGTCGGCAAAGTATTGCGGCGTGATCATGTCAAGGAATTCGGTGGCGGCCGGCACGCCGATATCGTTCAGATCGAGCAGCAGCTTGCGGGCAATGCGCAGTCCGTTGTTGATATCGAAGCTGCCATCGAGGTGCGGGTCGTTGATCAGGCCTTTCCAGCCCACCGTGGTGCGTGGCTTTTCGAAGTAGACCCGCATCACGATCAGCAGATCGCGCGCCAGCTCTTCATGCACCGCCAGCAGGCGCCGGCCGTATTCCAGCGCGGCGGCCGGGTCATGGATCGAGCAGGGGCCGATCACCACCAGCAGGCGGTCATCGTCGCCGGTAAGGATGCGATGGATCGCCTGGCGTGCCTGGAAGGTGGTGGTGGTGGCTACTTCGGTAACCGGAAATTTCTCCAGCGCGGCAATGGGCGGGAGCAATTCCTTGATTTCTTTGATGCGGACGTCGTCGGTCTGGAACAGCATGGCGGCAGCTTGTGCGTGGATTCGGGCCGACTAGGGTAGCCAGAGGTCAGTCTGCGCGCAAATAACTTTGTGGGCCGCAGAATGCGGTGGCGCGAATAAGGCGCCAGATCGTGGCGATCGGCGCAGGCGTGCGGGCTCAAAGCAAAACCGCCAGCGGGGCTGGCGGTTTTGCTTGCATGCTTAGTCAGCGAACTGCTTTTTCATCCGTTCGCGGCGCTCTTGCGCTTCCACGGTGAGGGAGGCGGTAGGGCGCGCCAACAGGCGCGGCAGGCCGATCGGCTCGCCAGTGTCGTCGCAGTAACCGTAGTCACCGTCGTCGATCTTCTTTACGGTGGCGTCGATCTTCAGCAGCAATTTGCGTTCGCGATCGCGGGTGCGCAATTCCAGCGCGTACTCTTCTTCAAGGGTGGCGCGGTCGGCTGGATCGGGGGTCGCTTCCTGTTCCTGAAGGTGGGCGCTGGTCGCCGTCGCGTTTTCCAGCAGCTCGCGCTTCATGTCCAAGAGGCGCTGGCGGAAAAAGGCGAGGTGATCCTCGTTCATGTAATCGTCGCCTTGCCAGTTCAGGATGTCCTGTTCGGTCAGTTTCTTGGCCATGTTTGTCTCCACTCGGGTTGCGGACTTGGCGGCGATTTGCCTCCAAATGTCCCCGGGTAATATCGATGCGGGGCGCGAGCTTACTGCCCTCTTTCGCGGCTGGCAACCGGAAATGGCAACCGCGTCGTTTTCGCCTCGCTCCAGGGCAAGCCTGTGCTTATTTGCTGGTCAATACCCAGTTGACGATGATCTTTACGTCAGCATCGCTGATCTGTTGCGCCGGCATCGGGATATTGCCCCACACGCCCACCCCGCCAGCCTTGACCTTGGCGGCAAGCCGGGCTGCCGCGTTGGCATCGCCCTTGTACTTTGCGGCAACATCCTTATAGGCGGGGCCAACGATCTTGTGGTCGACCGCGTGGCAGGCGAGGCAGTTATGCTTGGCTGCAATGGCTTGCCCGTCGGGCGCGGCAAAAGCCGCAGTGGCCGCCAGCAGGGCGGACGCTACAAACAGTGACTTCATGGTTTACCTATTGAGTTGAACATCGGCAGAGCGCAAGGCGCTGCCGCAAATCTGCAAGGATGTTAGACCTGCAACAAGCCTGGCGCAATTCGTTCGGACGGCAGCAGGGCGGGGCTGTGCTAAACTGCCGCGCGGCAAATCAGCCTGTTTTCACGATCAATGTCTTCCAACGACGCCTTTACCCCACCGCCGCCCGATAACCGCCTGTTCACGATCACCGTGGTGCTGTCGGTACTGGTGCACGCCCTTACCATCGGCCTGCTGCGCTTTGGCGATATTGACCCGCGCACACTGTTCAACAGCGCACCGCTCGATATCGTGCTGGTTAACGCCCACTCGACCCGGGCGCCTCTCAAGGCCGAGCAATTGGCCCAGGCGAATCTGGAAGGTGGTGGCAATACCGATCTGGCCAATCGCCATATCAAGACCCCGCTGCCGGCGCAGCAATTGCTGGATGCCAGCAGCGAGCTCAGTCAATCCAGCCAGCAGGTGCTTAATGAAGAAGCACGGCAAAGCCGCCTGCTCAGCCAGCTCAATGATGCCTCGCGCCTGATTGCCGATGCCGCCAAGCCGGAGTCACAGCCGAACAAGGGCGTGAATCCGGATGCGCAAAAGCGCCAGGCGAGCGAGATCCTGCGCCAGGAGGGCGAAATCGCCCGCGAGATCGAGGCCTACCAGAGCAAACCGCACAAGGCCTTTGTTGGCGCCCGTACCAAGGGCGTGGTGGAGGCGCAGTATGTCGATGGCTGGCGCAGCAAGATCGAGCGCGTCGGCACCCTCAATTACCCAAGCGATGGTCGCGGCCAGCGCCTGACTGGCCGCCTGATGGTCACGGTGGAAATCCGTGCCGATGGCACCTTGGCCGCCGTCGAAATCAATCGCAGCTCCGGCAATAAGGAACTGGATGAAGCGGCGATCCGCATCGTCAAACAGTCCGCGCCCTTCCCGCGCCTGCCTGCCGGCATCGTCGATGCCGCTGGCAAGCCGGCCGATATCCTGGCGATTACCCGCGCCTGGACCTTTGCGCGTGGCGACAATCAATTGGGCGTGGTGCCGGAAGGCACGCGCTGATCTGCCGCCCCTACGCTTGCTAGGGTTTCTGGATTGGATGCGACGGCAGTCGATTCAAGAATTACGGCCCATCCCTGCAAGGGGGATAGTCGGGAAGGGGATGGGGTCAACGATCCTCTGCCTGTGACTCACCATACCCCGGCACTCCCCTTGCAGGAGGGTGCTTTTCTTCTCAGGACTTCCCGGGTGGCAAATCCTGCTGCGCACCGGCGCGGATGAATTCGCCGGCCGCGTCGACCAGCCGGCGCGCTTGATCCACCGCATGCTTCATATGCGGCAGGGCGCGGTCGATATCGCGCGGGTTGCGTTCCAGCACATGGACGATCTGCCGCAGCTGCTCAAGCGGGCCCAGCAAGCCGCCGCTGATGTTTTCCAGCAATTTGTCCTTGAGCAGCTTGTCACCTTCCAGCGCTTCCTTGTCTCGCTTGTAGCGCTGCTCGGCCAGCTTGTAAGCCGCCACATCCTGGGCGATCAGGCTATAGCCTTTCAAGGCGCGACCGCGTTTGTGCGCCAATACGGTCAGCAGTACCGGCAGGCTGCGGCCTTCGGCGCTGACCAGGGCCATTTCGCCGCGCCACAAGCCATCCTTGGTAGCCAGCGGCAGGCAGGTATGCAGAAAATGTGGCTGGGCCCAAGCGGGCAGCAAGTCGGTCATGAACAGATCGGCTACCGCATCGGCGGTCAGGCCCAGCATGCGCAGGCCGGATGCGTTGAGGCTGGTCATCTGGCCGGTCGGGTCGGCGGTGCCAATGGCGTCATAGCTGCGATCGAGCAGCTCATGGGCCAGGGTGTGGCGGTCATTCTCGTGGCGCTGTACATCGATATCGCGCAAGGCGGTCAGCAGGCAATCGCGCTCGCCATGGCGCAAGCGGCTGGTCACCGCCTCCACCCAGCGCGGCTGCCCCTCGCGCGGCGCCAGCAGCCATTCATACCGCTGCGGCCGCCCCTGGCGCGCCCCTTCGACATAGGCGGCTTCCGCACGGGCGTCGAAGCCCTCATGGCGGGCAGAGAAGTCGGCAAGGTCGTGGCGTAGCAGTTCTGCACGGCCGCAATGCAGCAGTGCCAGTGCCGCCGCGTTGGCATCGATCAGGGCCAGCGTGTTGGCATCGCGCACCAGCAGGGCGTCAGCGGCAGCCGAAAACACCGCATTGCCGATTTCATGGCGCGCTTGTGGGGCGGCAGGTGGCGGGCAGGGGGTAACCATGCAGTCGATGCGGATCGGCACGCCTGCTTCATTGCAGGCGAGGTGACAGCGATGCAGCACCCAGATGGTGTCGCCATTGCTGGCCATCAGCCGGTAGGTAAAGCTCAGCTCACCGCGATCGGCGTCGCGCAATTTATCGAGGCCCAGCCACACGGCTGGCTGATCTTCAGGATGAATCGCCTCAAGCCAGAAGTTGGGATGCAGGGCAAGCAGATCGACCTGCTCACCATACAGCTCGGAGGCCGACGGGGTGAGGAACAATAGCTGGTCGCGGCTGAGCGGCAAGGAAAACGCCACCGTGCGCAGATTGGCAAACACCGCGCTGCCAAGACGGAAGCCATCGATCATGGCGTCGTCTGATAACTGCGGGTTTTGCGGGAAATATTTTTTGACGTTCACACTCATCGCAACGGCATCCGTCAAATGGCGGTGGCCCGGCTTCGGGGGGCGGACGATATAATCGTCAGCATAGCACTGCAAGTTCCTGGACATTTCTCAGTGGCGGGCACAGGAGTTCACCATTCGTATCCTCGGCATCGACCCCGGTCTGCGCACCACCGGCTTTGGCATTATCGACAGTGCCGGCCAAAACCGTAGTTATATCGCCAGCGGCTGCATCCGCTCCGGCGAGGGCAGCCTGCCCGAGCGGCTGAAAGTGCTGCTCGATGGCATTGCGGCGGTATGCCGGCAACACCGGCCTGATTGCGCCGCGGTCGAGCTGGTATTCGTCAACGTCAATCCGCAATCAACGCTCCTGCTCGGCCAGGCGCGCGGTGCCGCCATTTCCGCGCTGGTGCTGGCCGGCCTGCCGGTGGCTGAATACACGGCCTTGCAGGTCAAGCAGGCGGTGGTAGGCAACGGCCATGCCGCCAAGGAGCAGGTCAGCCATATGGTGCAGCGCCTGCTCCAGCTCAACGGCGCCCCCCAGTCTGACGCAGCCGATGCGCTGGCCTGCGCGCTGACCCATGCTAACCACCAGGGCGGGTTGATTGCGCAGGCGGGGTACAAGTCGCGGCGTGGACGCTGGGTGAGTTTGTGATCACCGTGGTGCTACTGCCGGGCATGGATGGGACCGGGATGTTGTTTGCCGACTTTGAGGCGGAACTTGGTAGTGCCGTCAGCATTCGGCGCTTTTCTTTCCCTAACGATCGCGCACTTTCCTATGCCGCCCTTGAATCTTGGCTTGAAGGCCAGCTTCCGCAAGCGCAACCGTACGTATTGTTAGGCGAGTCATTCTCAGGGCCGTTGGCTATTTCCCTTGCGGCAAAACGGCCACCAGGCTTGAAGGGCGTCATTCTGTGCTGCTCGTTTGCCCAATCCCCCATGCCGCCAGCTCGTCGATTGGCCGGACTGGTGAAATGGATGCCCTTGCCTGTTCTTCCGGGCGAATTTGTATTGTTCAGCGGGTTTCCGGATGCCCAAAGGCGTGTTGCTTTCCGCCGTGCGCTTGGTGAAAGCACGGCCGCCATTTTGGCTGCGCGGCTCGCTGAAGTTTTAAGAGTCGATGTGCGCGCAAAGCTGGCGCGGATGTCGGTTCCATTGTTCTATTTGCGCGGGAAACGAGACTGGCTCATTCCCAGGAAAGAAGCTGATCGTATTGCCCGTCTGCACCAAGCGACGACAATTCACGATATCGATGCACCGCACATGCTGCTTCAGATGGCGCCACAGATGGCGGCCAAGGCTGTATTGCGCTTTGTAGGCACTCTGAATCAGTCGAACTAACGATTCCTCCATCGAAATACAGGAAAGCCCATGATCGGCAAACTCACCGGCACCGTGCTGGAAAAACACCCACCGCAAATCCTGCTCGATGTCGGCGGGGTCGGCTATGAAGTCGATGTGCCGATGTCCACCCTGTATGTGCTGCCGCATGCCGGCGAGATTGCCTCGCTCTACACCCATTTTGTGGTGCGCGAGGATGCCCAGCTCTTGTTCGGCTTTGCCAGCCGTGGCGAGCGCGAGACCTTCCGGCAGCTTATCAAGGTGTCCGGCATCGGCCCGAAGATCGCGCTGGCGGTGCTGTCGGGCATGAGCAGCGAGGAGCTGGCGGCAGCCATCGAGCGCGAAGACGCTGCGCGGCTGGCCAAGGTGCCCGGCATCGGCAAGAAGACCGCCGAGCGCCTGTGCCTGGAGTTGCGCGGCAAGTTGGCCGGCACCAGTGCCGTGGCGCCCAAGCTGGCGGGCACGGTGGCGCTGCCGGCGAGCCCGCGCGACGATATTGCCAATGCCTTGCTGGCGCTCGGCTACAACGAGCGCGAGGCCGCTGCGGCGGTCAAGTTGTTGCCGGAAGAAGTATCGGTCAACGACGGTATCCGCCTGGCGCTGAAGTCCTTGGCGAAGGTCTAGCGGGTGGCGGTTGCTACCCGCTCTGCAGCCGAATGACATGGGACCTTCGGGTATCGCGCTTTGATACCAGAAGGCGGATGCTGCTAGCAGTTGCATCAATGAGTTTCGTCACAACACCGTGCGCGCGACTATGTTCTTGCTTGGGAACACGTCTCCAGAGAAAGTCGTGAGATAGTCGTGCCACAAACTGCAGCCCAACAAGGAGACCCATCATGCATGCAAGCCCCGCCAAGCCTTCTGGCGCCTTTGTTGCCGCTTCCTGGGCAGCGCTGCTCATCGGTGCGCTGGTGTTCAGCACCGGCTTATGGAATGCCAGGATGCAACTCAATGAAAAAGGCTACTACTTCACCGTGCTGGCCTATGGCCTGTTTTCGGTGATTTCGCTGCAAAAGAGCGTGCGCGACCGTATGGAGGATATCCCGGTCACCAATCTGTATTTCGGACTGTGCTGGGTGTCGGTGATGCTGTGCATCCTGCTTTTGGGCGTGGGCTTATGGAATGCCGAGCTGCAGTCTACCGAGAAAGGCTTTTATGCCATGAGCTTCCTGCTGGCGCTGTTTGGCGCCGTTACCGTGCAGAAAAACGTGCGCGACAGCCAGAATGCTGCCGACAAGGATGCACCACACCATGCGGTGCACGATGAGGATGGCCGCGCCTGATGGCGCGAGCCGATCTGCACGATTCTAGATCGGGTGAACGTTCGTGCTTTCAGTTAGGGCATATAATGCCGGCTCGCTTCAACGGCGCCGTCCATCATGATCCAGTCCGACAATCTGCAAAGTGCCCCTGAGCGGCTGGTTACGCCCAGCCGCCAATCCACCCAGGAAGAGGCGCTGGAGCGCGCGCTGCGCCCGAAACTGCTCGATGAATATGTCGGCCAGGAAAAAGCACGCGGCCAGCTGGAAATCTTTATCGAGGCAACCAAGAAGCGTGGCGAGGCGCTCGACCATGTGCTGCTGTTCGGCCCGCCCGGCCTTGGCAAGACCACCCTGGCCAACATCATCGCCCGCGAGCTTGGCGTGAATATGCGCCAGACTTCCGGCCCGGTGCTGGAGCGCGCTGGCGATCTGGCCGCCATGCTCACCAATCTCGAGCCGCATGATGTGCTGTTTATCGATGAAATCCACCGCCTGAGCCCGGTGGTGGAGGAAATCCTCTACCCGGCGCTGGAAGACTTCCAGCTCGATATCATGATCGGCGAAGGCCCGGCTGCCCGCTCGGTCAAGCTCGACCTGCCGCCGTTCACCCTGGTCGGCGCCACCACCCGCGCCGGCATGCTGACCAATCCGCTACGTGATCGCTTCGGCATTGTGGCGCGGCTGGAGTTTTATACCCCGGCCGAGTTGCAGCGCATCGTCACCCGCTCGGCCGCCTTGCTGAATGTGGAAATCGACGAGGAAGGCAGCTTCGAAATTGCCCGCCGCTCGCGCGGCACGCCGCGTATCGCCAATCGCCTGCTGCGCCGGGTGCGCGACTTTGCCGAGGTCCGCCACGATGGCAAGGTGACCCGCGCGGCTGCCGATGCGGCCCTGCAGATGCTCGATGTCGACCATGCCGGCCTCGATGTGATGGACCGCAAGCTCTTGTCGGCGGTGATCGAAAAATTCGGCGGCGGCCCGGTTGGCCTCGACAATGTGGCGGCCGCCATTGGCGAATCGTCCGACACCATCGAAGACGTGCTGGAACCGTATCTGATACAGCAGGGTCTACTGCAGCGCACGCCGCGCGGTCGAATGGCGACCTTGCTTGCTTACGAGCACTTCGGTCTCAAGCCCGCCAGCGCGCGCGGCGATCTGTTTGGTGGCTGAGTGCTGTACTACCTGATCAAACTACTGGCCGCCGCTGCGCTGATCGTTGCCATCACCGAGGTGTCGCGGCTCAGCCCGGCCTGGGGTGGGCTGATCAAATCGCTGCCGCTGGTATCCTTGATCGCCCTGTGCTGGGTGTATGCCGAGCAGCGCAATCCGGCGGTGATCGCCGAGCTGTCGCTGTCCACCCTGTGGTTTGTCATTCCCAGTCTGCCGTTTTTTGCCGCTTTACCCTGTTTGCTCAGGCGCGGCTGGGGGTTTGGCTGGAGTTTTGCAGCGAGCCTTGTGCTGATGCTGTTGTGTTATCTCGCCGCCGCGCGCCTGGCGCGCCGCGTCGGCATCGATCTGGGATTCTGATCCGCGCAAGCGGGCTTTGTTTTGAGGAACTGTTTTGGACGCCACCCTGACCACCGACAATCTTTCCATCTTCAGCCTGATCGGCAACGCCAGCGTGGTGGTGCAGATCGTGATGGGCATCCTGTTCATGCTGTCCATGATGTCGTGGTGGCATATCTTCTCCAAGCTGTTCAGCCTGCGCCATGCGCGTAATCGCACCGATAGCTTCGAGTCGGCCTTCTGGAGCGGCTCGGACCTGAACGCGCTGTACGGCCAGGTGGCGCGTAGCGGCGACGGCGTGGCGATGGAGAAGATCTTCGAAGCCGGCTTTGCCGAATTTCTCAAACTGCGTCGCCAGGCCGGTATTGAGCTCGGTGACCTGATGGAGGGCACCCGCCGCGCCATGCGTGCTGCCTGCCAGCGCGAAGTCGACCGGCTCGATGCCCACACCTCGTTTCTTGCCACCGTCGGTTCCATCTCGCCCTATATCGGCCTGCTTGGCACGGTGTGGGGCATCATGAATGCCTTCCGGGGCCTCGCCAATGTCGGCCAGGCCACCCTGGCCCATGTGGCGCCGGGTATTGCCGAAGCCCTGGTGGCGACCGCCATCGGCCTGTTTGCCGCCATTCCGGCGGTGGTGGCCTACAACCGCTTCTCGCACGATGTCGACCGACTGGCCAATCGCTTCGACAGCTTTATGGAAGAGTTCTCCAACATCCTGCAACGCCAGGCCGCCAAATGAGCCGTATGTTTCGCGCCGGGCTGCTATGCCTGCTGGCACTGGTCGCCCTGTCGGTGCACGCCCGGCTATTCCTGTGGGATGCCGAGCGCGACGGCAAACATATCAGCCTGCTGGGCTCGATCCACCTCGGTCGTGCAGATTTCTACCCGCTGGCCGAGCCGATCGAAACCGCCTTTGCGCGTGCCGACACCCTGGTGGTGGAGGCCGATGTCAGCGACCCGGCCGCCATTGCGCCGCTGATGCCGATGACCCTGCTGCCGGAAGGTCTGCAGCTTGGCAGCCTGCTCAGCGCCAAGCAAAAGCGGCAGCTGGACCAGGCTTTGCTGCGCACCGGCCTGCCGCGCGCGTCGGCCGAGCGGATGAAGCCCTGGTTTCTCGCGCTGACGCTGTCCTCGCTGGATATGCAGGCCGCCGGGCTGGCTACCGACCAGGGCATTGATCTGCACTATCTGCGCCGCGCCAGGCAGCAGGGCAAGCAGATTGTCGAGCTGGAAAGCGCCAAGGGACAGTTCAGCCTGCTCGATCAATTGCCGCAAGCCGATGCCATTGCCCTGCTGGCGGCCAGTCTCGATCCGGCCACCGTCAAGCAGATCAAGCCGCAGCTCGATGCCATGCTGCGCGCCTGGCAAAGCGGCGACGCCAAGGCGATGCGCCGCGTGCTGGATGCCGATATCCCGCGCAATGATCCGGCCATGCGTCGGGTCAGCGACAAGCTGTTCGGCCTGCGCAACCGCGCCATGCTGGAAAAAATCGAGGCACTGGCCGGCCAGCCGGCGCCGCTGGTAGTGGTGGGCGCCGGCCATCTGGCTGGCCCCGATAATCTGATCGATATGCTCAAGGCACGGGGCTACCGTGTCACGCAGTATTAATTTGCTGATTATGAAACGCGTACTGCACAGCCCAGCCCGGCGCAGCCGGGCCTTATCCAATCGTGACGAGCCTGCCCGTTACCCGCGCTTGGATGCCACTCCCCCCGCCCTCGCCGCCGCGAGGGAGCCTCGCTTGTGCTCGTGTGGCGCAGCATTTGATGTTTGCAAAGGATAAACAATGGCCCGCCGTCAACGCCGCGCCATGGCGCAAATCAATGTAGTTCCGTATATCGACGTGATGCTGGTGCTGCTGGTGATCTTTATGGTTGCCGCACCGATGATGCAGCCGGGGGTAGTGAATCTGCCTTCGGTGGGCAAGGCGGATCGCAGCCTGGATGCCAAGCCGCTGCGTGTCGAGATTGCTCGTGACGAGACGCTCAAGCTGGCTGATGGCAGCAGTACCGAGGGCTTTGCCAATGCCGATGCCCTGGTCATTGCGGTAAAGGCCCGTACCCTGTCCCAGGTTCGCCCGGTCGTGATCGCTGCTGATCGCGAAGTGCGCTACGACGCGGTGGTCAAGGTGATGGATGTGCTGAAGAAAAATGGCGTGGAACGCGTCGGCTTGGCGGTGCAGCCCAAATCATGAGCCATACCGCGCCGCGCGAAGAGCATCGCGCTGTTTCCCTGCTGCTGGCCGTGCTGATGCATGGCGCCATCGCGCTGCTGCTTTATGTCGGCGTGCAGTGGCATACCGAAAAAGCCGCGCCGATGGAGGTGGAGCTGTGGACCGGTGCTGCCGAGCCGGCCCCGGCACCGCCGCCGCAGCTTGAGCCTGCCAAGCCGCAACCGCGCGCCGAAGTGGCGCCAGAGCCGACGCCGCCTGCAAAGCCCGATATCGTCGAGGAAAAGCCCAAGCCCAAACCGGTAAAGCCGAAGCCGCAGCCGAAAAAGCCCGAGCCGCCCAAGCCCGAGCCGAAAAAAGCGCCGGAGCCGGTCAAAAAGCCCGAGCCCGCCAAGCCCACCCCCAAGCCGCAGCCGGCCAAGGCTGAAGTGGGTCAGGGCAAGCTGGCCAGCGACAAGGCCGGCAAGCTGGAAAAACCGCCGCTCGACCCTTCCGTGTCGCTGCAGGCCTTGGCTTTACGCGCCCAGGCGGCCGAAGCCTCGGCCCATGCCAAGGAATTTGATGCTTATTTGGGCCTGGTGCGGAACCAAATCCGCCGCAATATGACCTACCCCGACGACGGCGCTGGCAACCCGGAGGCAGTATTCGAAGTCACCCTGCTGCCGGACCGCACCATTCTGGAAGACGGGCTGAAGCTGACCCGCTCCAGCGGTGTACCGGCCTTTGATGAAGCAGTACGCCGCGCCATCGTTCGAACCGGGCAATATCCGGCGCCGCCAGCCGGTATCGATATCCGCTCACTACGCAAACACACCTTGAAGTACAAGCTGCACGATGGTTAAACGCCTTACCCTTGCCGGACTGTTATTGCTTGGCGCCTGCGCGGCGCCATTGCAGCCGGTCGTGCCAGCCGAGCTCCAGCCGGTGGCGCCGATCGAGCGGGTAGCCGAGCCAGTGGTGTTGCCGCCCAGTCCGCCCAAGGCCAGCCGCGAGGAATTGCTGGCCGCCTATATCGACCAGGTACGTCGGCATATCCGCAGCAATATGCAGTTCAAGCCGCCGCGCAGCCAGCAAAACCCGGAAGCCCTGTTCGAAATCCGCCTCAAACCCGATATGAGTCTGGCTGCGGTCAATCAGCTGGGGCGCAGCGGCAATCCGGCATTTGACAAGGCAGTAAAGCGCGCCATCATTAAGGCCGGTGCTTATCCACCCCTGCCCGAGGGGATAGACTTTGCGCTGTTTGCCACCCACAAGATCAAATACCGCCTCCATGACTTACTCTAATCTGCTGCGCCGTGCCGCCTGTATGCTGTTTCTGGGTTTGGCGCTCAATGCCCTTGCCGATGTCACCATCGAGGTGACCGGCACCAACACCAAGCCCTTGGCCATTGCCATTGCCAATTTCGCCGGTGAAGCCAGCCTGAAGGAGCAGCTCACCCCGGTGATCCGCGCCGACCTGGAGCGCAGCGGTCGTTTCAAGCTGATCGAGGCCGGTGCGGCCGCACCCAGCCCGGATGCGCCGGCTGATCTGGCCAGCTGGAAAGCCCGTGGCGCCGATAGCCTGGCCACCGGCAGCGTGCGTATCGAGGCCGATGGCAGCGCCACCGTGCGCCTGCGGGTGGCTGATGCCGTCACCCAGAAGTCGCTGGCTTACTGGGAAATGCGCAGCCGGCCGGCCGAATCACGCCGTGCCGCCCACCAGCTGGCCGATGCCATCTATGAGACGCTGACCGGCGACCGTGGCGTATTCAGCACCCGCATTGCCTATGTGTTAAAGCAGGCCAAGCGCTATGAATTGCAGGTGGCTGATGCCGATGGCGCCAATGCGCAGATGGTATTCGGCTCGCCCGAGCCCATCATGTCGCCAACCTGGTCCAGTGATGGCAGCAAGCTGGCCTATGTAAGCTTCGAGCGCAAAAAAGCCGTGGTATTCGTGCAGGACCTGTTCGCCGGCACCCGCCGTGCCGCCGCCGCCTTCAAGGGCAGCAACAGTGCGCCGGCGTTCACGCCGGACGGCAATAGCCTGATCGTCACCCTTACGCTCGATGGTATCTCGCAGCTATACAAGGTGCCGGTGGCGGGCGGCGAGCCGCAACGCCTGAGCCGCAGCTCGTCCATCGATACCGAGGCGCGGGTGTCACCCGATGGGCAGACCATCGCCTTTACGTCTGACCGTGGCGGCAGCCCGCAGCTCTATCTGATGTCGGCCAATGGCGGCGACGCGCAACGCCTGAGCTTTGACGGCAATTACAACGTTACCCCGCGTTTCTCGCCGGATGGCAAGACCATCACCTATATCCGCCGCGATGGTGGCCGCTTTGGCGTCGCCTCGCTCGATATTGCCAGCCGCCAGGTACAAACGCTGACCGATGGTCCGGTGGATGAATCGCCGACCTTTGCACCGAACGGCAAGCTGATCCTCTACGCCAGCGAAGTGGGCGGCCGTGGCGTGCTGGCCACCGTTTCCAGCGACGGCCGGGTGCGCCAGCGCCTCAGCACCAATGGCGATGCGCGCGAGCCGGCCTGGGGGCCGATCCCCAGCCTGCTGCCGATGAACCGGCTTTCCACCAATCCGTGACCGACTACACAGCCTTAAGGCTGATCAACCCAAAAGGACCAACCATGAACCAGAAAGTTGTTGTCAGCCTCCTGCTCGCCGGCCTGTTGGCCGCCTGTGCCAGCACCCCACCGGCCGCGCCAGCCGCCCAGCCGGCTACCGAAACCAAGCCGGCTACCCCGGCCGCGGTCGATAACACCAACACCAAGCCGCTCGACCAGGGCAGCAATGGCAAGCTCGATCCGCTGAAGGACCCGGCCAATATCCTGTCCAAGCGCTCGGTGTATTTCGACTACGACAAATACGATATTCGCGATGACCAGCGTGCCGTGGTTGAAGCGCATGGCCGCTACCTTGCCGCCAACGGCAGCCGCAGCGTGCGGGTGGAAGGCAATACCGACGAGCGCGGTAGCCGCGAATACAATCTGGCACTGGGCCAGAAGCGTGCCGAAGCCGTGCGCAAGGCGCTGACCGTACTGGGCGCCAAGGATAGCCAGGTGGAAGCCACCAGCAATGGCAAGGAAAAGCCGCGCGCCAGCGGCCACGATGAAGCTGCCTGGACCGAGAACCGCCGCGGTGACGTGGTGTACAACGGCGAGTAAGCGTCCCCACTGCACCATCCACAGCCCTGCCGATCACTATCGACAGGGCTGTATCATGTTCAGACCGTCATTTTCCCGGACCCCATGCCATGCTCAAACGGCTTCTTCCGCTTACCTTGCTTGCCGCCTTTGCCCTTCCTGGGCACGCAGGCCTTTTCGATGACGATGAAGCACGCAAGCAGATTGCCAGCATTCGCGACCAGCATGCCGCCCAGCTCAAAGACCTGTCGGACAAGCTCGACAAGCTCGATGCCCGCAGCAGCCAGAAGCTGGTCGAGCTGGTCGGGCAGCTCGATGCCCTGAACCAGCAGATCGCCACCTTGCGCGGCCAGCTCGAGGTCGCCACCTTCACCCTGCAAAGCCTGCAAAAGCGCCAGCAAGACCTGTATGTCGATATCGATGGCCGGGTGCGCGCTCTGGAAGAGAGCAAGCCGGCTGGCCAGAACCCGCTGGCGCAAGCGGCCAGTGCCCAGCAGGAGGCGGAAGCGGCCACTGCCTATGAAGCCGCCTACAACCTGTATCGCGACAACAAGCTCAAGCCGGCGGCCGATGCGTTTGCTGCCCTGGCACAAAAGTATCCATCCAGCCAGGCCGCGCCGAATGCGCTGTTCTGGCAGGGCATGGCGCAGGCACAAGGCGGCGATGACAAGGGCAGCATCGCAGCCTGGCGTCGCCTGGTGGACAGCTTCCCCGATCATGCCAAGTCGCCCGAGGCGCTCAAGGCCATTGCCAGCGTGCAGCTGGACAAGGGCGACCGCAAGGGCGCGGTAAAGACGCTGAAGGAGCTGGTGGGTGCCTACCCCAATAGCGATGCAGGGAAAGACGCCGCCAAGCAATTGAAAAAACTGTGATCGGCAATTGCCCAGGCTGGAAACTCCTGCCAGAGGCGTTGAAAATCTGAGACAATTCAGCCAGTTGCAACACCGGCACGGGAAGTGGATTCACCACCCCGTGCCTTTCGCATTTTGATGGCCATGCAAAACGATACCCTGCGCATTACCGAGATCTTCCATTCCCTGCAAGGCGAAACCAGCCGCTCCGGCCTGCCCACGGTATTCGTGCGCCTGACCGGCTGCCCGCTGCGTTGCGGCTATTGCGATAGCGCCTATGCCTTTCACGGCGGGCAAAGCCTGAGTCTCGACGACATCCTGGCCCGGGTCGCCAGCTTTGGCTGCCACACCGTTTGCGTCACCGGCGGCGAGCCCTTGGCGCAGAAGCACTGCCTCAGCCTGCTGACCGCGCTGTGCGATGCCGGCTACTCGGTCAGCATCGAAACCAGCGGCCATTTGCCGATCGAAGCGGTCGATCGCCGGGTATCACGCATTGTCGACCTGAAAACGCCAGGCTCGGGCGAGGAAAGCAAGAATCGCTGGGAAAACCTGGCTGATCTGCGCCCCAGTGACGAGCTGAAATTCGTGCTGTGTGACCGCCGCGACTATGAATGGGCCCGCGCCCTGCTGAATGAGCGCCGCCTGACCGACATCTGCCCGGTGCTGTTCAGCCCGGTATGGGAAACCCTCAAGCCACAGGACCTGGCCGCCTGGGTGCTGCAAGACCAGCTGCCGGTGCGCATGCAGGTACAGCTGCACAAGATTCTGTGGGGCGATAGGCCGGGAGTGTGAGCATGCAACGCATTGTCTATGTGGACATCGATGACACACTGGTCAGATCCGTCGGCAGCAAGCGGATTCCCATGCCGGCTGTTGTAGCGCAAGTGAAGCGCTTGCATGCCGAAGGGGCGATTCTGTATTTGTGGAGTTCTGGTGGCGCGGACTATTGTCGGCAGACTGCCATGGAACTAGGGCTTGGCGATCTTTTCGCCGGTTTCTTGCCTAAGCCGACCGGCTATATCGACGATCAACCGATGGCCGAATGGCGTTTTTGTCGCCATTTCTATCCCGCTCAGGCCGAAAACGCCTAGTTCCCCGAATTTATTCGAGAAAACAGTATGAAGAAAGCCGTCATCCTCCTCTCCGGCGGGCTCGACTCCGCCACCGTGCTGGCCATGGCCCGGCGCGATGGTTTCGAGTGCTACTGTCTCAGTTTCAATTACGGCCAGCGCCATACCGCTGAACTGGCTGCGGCCGCTCGGGTGGCGACCGCGCTCGGGGCGCGCGAGCATAGAGTGGCGACGATCGATCTGGCCGCGTTCGGCGGCTCGGCGCTCACCGATGCCAGCATTGCGGTGCCGGTGGACGGGGTAAAGGAAGGCGAGATTCCGCTCACTTATGTGCCGGCTCGCAACACCATCATGCTGTCGTTTGCGCTGGGCTGGGCCGAGGTGCTGGGCGCCAACGATATCTTTATCGGCGTGAATGCGGTCGATTACTCCGGCTACCCGGATTGCCGGCCTGAATACATCTCGGCTTTCGAAATGATGGGCAATCTGGCCACCCGCGCCGGCGTCGAAGGCGCCAGCCTGCGTATCCATACCCCGCTGATCTCCTTGAGCAAGGCCGAGATCATCGTGGCTGGCAGCAAGCTCGGTGTGGACTATGGCCAGACCGTGTCCTGCTATCAGGCTGATCTGCAAGGCCGCGCCTGCGGCGTTTGCGACGCCTGCCGCTTGCGCAGCGCCGGCTTTGCGGCAGCCGGTGTGGCTGATCCGACGCCGTATCGATGAATACGGCGAGCCTGGGCCATAGTCTCAGCGGATCAAAACAGCGCCAGAATCCAGTTGGCGACGATGCGCCCCGGCATCAGCGAGAACAGCGCGGCTGACAGCAGGCCGATATAGGCGCCCAGCATAAAGCGCAGATGGTGATTGACCTTGCCGCGCCAGATGGCAAGCAAGCCCGCCGTAACGCTGCCGGCGCCGACAATGGAAAACACGATCAGTACATTCGGCTTGCCACTCAGCCACATCTGCAACCCGCTGAATGCCAGGACATACATCGACAACGCCCAGGCGCGACCCAGCCAGCGGTGCGCCATATCGCCCTTGCGCCGGAACAGCACCACCGGCCCGATCAGCATGGCCGGCAAGGCTGCCAGGATATGCAGTTGCAAGGACAGGGGCAGCTCGAACCAGCTCACGGGTTTCAGCGGAATCGACCCTTTGCCGCCACTATTGCCGATCAGAAACGCCAGAATCACCACGGCACTGATCAGTGCGCTCCAGCGGCTATTGCGCAATACCCGGCGGTAGTCATCGGAAAACGGCCCGGTAAGATAAGGCGACAGCCAGCGGTCGCTGGCAATGCTGAACAACAGGCACAGGGAAGTCAGCAGGCCGGTATAGGCATACAACATGGTGGAAGACATGGCGCACTCCAGGCAATAGACGCTTCAGTGTCGCGAATGCCGCGCAGTGGTGATGCCTGCTGAGACCAAGCGAAGGTCTGGCGGCGCCAGATGACAGTCTGCCGGCGCCAGTCGCGCAACTAACCGTATGCTCGACGCAAAAATTGGCTTGCTTCGTCCGTGAGGCTTGCGCGCCCGAGGGGCTTGCAGTCAGAGTCAGGTTTTTCCATTTTTGCTGACGGGTATGGCCTCATTGCTGAAACAAGAGAAATTCCTGCTGATCGCCGCTGTGCTGGTGCCAATCGCCTTCGGGCTGGAGCATGCAATCCTCGCAGCCGGACAGCTGCCTTCGCTGCTGGCGGCACTGGCCCTGGTAGGGGCCATCATCCTTACCTCGCTGCGGGTGGCACATCACGCCGAAGTACTGGCCGAAAAAGTCGGTGAGCCCTATGGCACCATGATCCTGACCTTGGCGGCGGTGCTGGTGGAGGTGGTGATCCTGGCCATCATGACCAGCCATACCCATTCGCCCACCCTGGTGCGAGACACCATCTATTCGGCGGTGATGCTCGACATGAACGGCATTCTCGGCCTGGCTGCCTTGCTGGGTGGCTTGCGCCATGGCGAGCAGCCCTACAATGTTGATTCCGGCAACACCTATATCGTGATGATCATGACCGCCCTCGGCGTGTCGATGCTGATCCCCGAGTTTGTGCCGGCGGCGCACTGGCGCGCCTATTCGGTGTTTTCCATTGTGACCATGGCCGTGCTGTACGGCATGTTCCTGCGCCTGCAGACCACCCGCCACAGCTATTTTTTCAGCTACAGCTATGCCGAAACCGGCCAGGGCGAACACAGTCATCCGGGCAGTACCCGCCAGTCGCTGGCGCTACTGGTGTGTGGGGTGGTGGTGATCGGCATGCTGTCCGAGGTAATGTCCAAGACCATGGATGCCGGCCTTGCCGGCAGTGGCGTGCCGCCGATCGTGGCAGCCCTGATGGTGGCTGGCATATCGGCCAGCCCGGAAATCCTCACGGCCATCCGCGCCGCGCTGGCCAATCGCATGCAGCCGGTGGTGAATATCGCGCTTGGCGCCTCCCTGTCGACGGTGATCCTGACCGTGCCGGTGATCGAGATGTTGGCGCTGTTTACCGGGCAGCCGATCGAAATGGCGCTGTCGCCGGTTCAAACGGCCATGGTCGCGCTCACCCTGCTGGTGGCGGCGATCAATCTGCATGATGGCGAAACCAATGCCATCGAGGGCATGACCCACTTTGTGCTGTTTGCCGCCTTCCTGATGCTGGCAGCGCTGGGGCTTTGAGATAGAGCAGCTGGTTCAGGAATAAAAAAGCGGGCCAGTTGGCCCGCTTTTGTTTGCCATGCCGGCTTAATTGGCTAGGCCTTCCAGCAGCTTTTGCAATTCGCCGTTCTGGTACAGCTCGCCCATGATGTCCGAGCCGCCGACGAACTCGCCGCGCACATACAACTGCGGAATGGTCGGCCAGTTGCTGAATTCCTTGATGCCCTGGCGAATTTCATCGTCCATCAGCACATTGATGCTGTGGTAGCTGTTGATGCCGCAGGCCTTGAGAATGCTGGCTGCCTTGGCCGAGAAGCCGCACTGTGGAAAGGTCGGGCTACCCTTCATGAAGAGTACGACCGGATTGTCGGTAACGGTCTGGCGGATTTTTTCTTGCGTGTCCATGGTGCTTCCTTTTGCGGCTTGCCGGGAAATAGTCGATCAAAACAGTCGGGAATTTTACGCGTTGCGGCGGCAGCTTCGCAAGCGAGGCTACCCTGATCCGGGTGCGGCTGCGCCGGCCTTGCCGCGAGATGTTCACTTTTCGTTAACCCGGGCGCGGTTATTTCTACGTTCAAGCCTTACCTCTTGAACCCTGTGGAGCCCCGCCATGAAATTTCTGATTCCCGCCTTGATGATGACCGCCTCGCTTGCAGCCCTGGCCGAGCGTGGCAGCCTGATCGATATGCGTATCGAAGACCGCGATGGCGGCACCTTCCGTGAATACCGCCACCGTGGCAGCGCCTGGGTGGCGGGCGAGCAGGGGCAGGACTACCAGATCCGCCTGCGTAATCTCAGTGGCGAGCGCGTGCTGGTGGTGTTGTCGGTCGATGGCGTGAACGCCATCAGTGGCCAGGCCGCCGGCTACCAGCAAACCGGCTATGTGCTCGGGCCCTACCAGGAAACTCGTGTTATCGGCTGGCGTAAATCACTTGATACCGCCGCACGCTTCTATTTCACCCAGCTCAGCGACAGCTATGCCGCCCGCACCGACCGGCCGGACAATGTCGGGGTGATTGGCGCGGCGGTATTTCGCGAGAAGCGCTATGTGCCGCCGCAAACCATGGCGGAAGCCGCGCCCATGCCGGGAGGCCGCGCCCGCTCCAAGTCGATGGCCCGTGAAGAGTCCATGGGAACCGGCCACGGCCAGATCGAGGAATCCCAAGTCAATCGCACCAGCTTTGATCGCGACAGCAGTATGCCGTATGAGAGCGTGGCGATCCGCTACGACAGCTATCGCCACTTGGCCGAGGCCGGCGTAATCCGTGGGCGCTGGCACGAGGAAGGCCCCAACCCTTTCCCGCGCGAAGGCGGTTTTACCCCTGATCCGCCACGGTTCAGCGAGTGGCGCCAGCGTCCGCGCTGAGCAGAGCCTGGTGCTGACCGCCGCTCACCCGCTCAATGCCAGCCAGATCAAGCCAGCTGCGCACCGAAGTGAATCCCGCAGCGGTCAGCAAGTCGCGGCTGGCCGCGCCTTGATCGTAGCCGTGCTCGAACAATAGCCAGCCACCTGCTTCAAGATGTGCGGCCGCCCCATCGATAATGCGGCGGATATGCTGCAGGCCGTCCGCGCCGTCGCTAAGGGCTTGCTGGGGCTCGTAACGCAGATCACCCTCGGCCAGATGCCTGTCGCCCGCGGCGATATAGGGCGGATTGGACACGATCAGCGCAAAGCTTTGCTGTGCCAGTGCGTCATACCAGTCGCTGTGGCGCAGATCGATATCGGCACCGAGGCGCTGCGCATTGCGCCTAGCGATATTCAGGGCATCCGGACTGATATCGACCGCCACCATGTCCAGCTGCGGGCGCTGCAGCTTCAGCGTTACTGGAATGATGCCGGAACCGGTGCCCATATCGAGGGCGCGGACAGGGCGGTCCGGCGGCAGCCGCTCCAGTGCCAGCTCGACCAGCAATTCGGTTTCCGGGCGCGGAATCAGCACGGCAGGGCTGACTTCAAAACGAAGGCTGAAAAACTCGCGATAGCCGATCAGGTAGGCCAGCGGCTCTCCGGCGGCGCGCCGGCCGAGCAGATCGCGCAGCTGCGCAATTTGCGCGGTATCCAGCACGGTTTCCGGTGCCGCCATCTGCCGCGTTTTGCTGTGCCCGCACACATGCTCGAGCAGCATACGCGCTTCCAGCATGGGCAAGCCGGCACCACGCGCTTCGCCAAGCAGATCGGCTATCGTGCTCATGCCAGGGCCACGCTGCGCCGGTGCTGCGCGACCTGCTTGAAATGCTGGCGATACAAATAGCCCTGCGCGCCATCCACCCCCAGTGCCTTGGCGATTTCCAGGTCCTCCGGGCGCTCTATGCCTTCCAGAATCACCCGGCAACCACACTCATGGGCAAAGCCGATCAGATGCACCAGGGCAGCGCGGCTGCGTGAATCGCGTGCACGCGCCAGCCAGGAGCGGTCGAATTTGAACCAGTCCACCGCCAGCATCACATCCAGCGAAATCATCGAATTCGGCGCACCGATATCGTCGAGCGCCAGCCGGATGCCGCGCGCGGAGAAGGCCTGTGCCAGCTGCTGCGATAGCGCTGCGTCCGACACACTGGAGTTTTCGATGATCTCTACCACCAGATTCTGCCGGCGACACATCAGCTCCAGCAGCGGGTCTTCCGCTTCCGACGCAGTCACGCCAAAGGTGTCCGGGTCGAGGTTGAGAAAGAGTTGTGCAGAAGCAGGGGCATGGTCCAGCTGCAGCTGCTTGATATCGTATTCAACGTGATACAGGCTGAGCAGGCTGGCATGCAGGGCGTCGAAGATCGGCTTGGGTGCCAGTGGCTGGCCGTCGGCGGCAAAAAATCGCGCCAGTGCCTCATAGGCGATGATCTCGCTACTGCTCACGTCGACAATCGGCTGGTACTCGACGCCATAGCGCTGGGCGCGCATCAGATCGAGCAGCAAGGAGGCGGGTACGCGTGCGCCCTGGCCAGGGTAGGGGTTGCGGTCGGAGATTGGTGAATACATAGCGCGCGAATTATTACACGACTGGACTGGGGTGGTCGTTGCGCCCGGTCAAGGTGGCGCGGTATCAGCGGCAACAATAATTTGCGCTGATGGCTTGAAAGGCCGCAGCTGGGCCCGATCTTTTGAGCCATTGCGTTTTTTCGTGCCAATCGGCCACTGGTTTGCATCGAGCGAAACTGCCCGTCATCCTGGCGTGGCAAGATCGACTATTCTTCAAGGCCGCCCTGCAATCGGGGCGGTGTTCTGTCACCCATCGTCAGGTACCGTTATGAACGTTCCGCGCCTTGCTACTGCTCTTACCGGCCCGCTACTCGATCTTGAGCGCAAGATCCTGGCTGCCCAGCCCGATATTGAAGCCTGGTTCCGCAGCCAGTGGCTGGAACACACGCCGCCGTTCTATGGGTCGGTCGATCTGCGTAACTCCGGCTACAAGCTGGCCCCGGTGGATATGAATCTGTTCCCCGGCGGCTTCAATAACCTTAATCCTGATTTCACCCCGCTATGTGTGCAGGCGGTACAGTCGGCCATCGAGAAGATCTGCCCGGAAGCGCGCAGCGTGCTTTTGATTCCGGAAAACCACACCCGCAATCAGTACTATCTGCAGAATGTGGCGGCCTTGGCGCGCATTCTCAAGCTGGCCGGCCTCAATGTGCGCCTGGCCAGCCTGAATCCCGAAGTGACCGAGCCGCAAACGCTCGATCTGCCCAATGGCGCCCAGCTCGTCGTGGAGCCGCTGCAGCGCAAGGGGCGCCGCGTCGGCGTCGAGGGGTTCGACCCTTGTGTGGTGTTGCTGAATAACGATTTGTCGGCCGGTTTGCCCGATATCCTGCGCGATATCGAACAAGCCCTGCTGCCGCCGCTGCATGCCGGCTGGGCGGTGCGCCGCAAGACCTTGCATTTTGCCCAGTACGACGGCGTTGCCAGCGAGTTTGCCGAGCTGCTTGGCCTTGACCCCTGGTATATCAATCCCTACTTCGGCCAGGTCAGCCAGCTCGATTTCCAGACGCGTGAGGGCGAAGAGCGCTTGGCGGCCGAGGTAGAGCGCATCCTGAATCTGACCGGCAAGAAGTATCGCGAGCTGGGCATTGATGCCACGCCCTATGCGATCGTCAAGGCCGATGCCGGCACCTATGGCATGGGGGTGATGAGCGTGAAGTCACCCGATGAGGTGCTTGGCCTTAACCGCAAGCAGCGCAACAAGATGGCGGTGGTGAAGGAAGGGCTGGAAGTCAGCGATGTGATCGTGCAGGAAGGTGTGCCGACCTTCGAGCTGGTGGAGGACCGGGTGGCCGAGCCAGTGGTTTACATGATGGATCGCTTTGTGGTCGGCGGTTTTTACCGGGTACATACCGAGCGCGGTAACGACGAAAACCTCAATGCGCCAGGGGCTTA
>NZ_JAYRLZ010000006.1:34252-40873 GCF_041904975.1 Chitinimonas sp.
CCGCTGGCCTTCGACACGCCATTGACGACGCCTGATTGCGACGGCAGCCCTGATTGTGCGCCAAATCGCTTCTATGCTTACGGGGTGGTGGCGCGGCTCGCGCTACTGGCCGCCTCGCGCGAGATCCAGGTTACCGAGCCCGCCGCAGACTTCCGCCAGACTGCGATCGCTGCCTGATCGAACCACGGTCTGCCCAACCCCAAGAAGAGGAGCAATCCGATGACGCTGGACGAAATCTTCGACAAGGCACTTGGTCGCCTGCCCATGGTGCCCAAGGTGGTACAGGAGCTACTGGCCAGCTTCGAGCGTGACGATAGCAATGTGGATGCCATCGTCGAGCAGGTTTCGCACGATCAGGTGCTGTCGGCCAAGGTGCTGCGTCTGGCCAATAGCTCGCGCATGAGCGGGGGCCGCCCCGCCAAGAGTATCGATGATGCGGTGGTGCGCCTTGGTTTCGATAATCTGCGCATGCTGGTGGTGGCCGGTGGCATGGCCGGCATGAAGGTGGAGAGCAGCTCCTTTGATCGCAAGGCCTTCTGGCTGCACAGCTTCCAGACCGGCAATGTGGCGCGCTGGCTGGCCAAGCTGGCCAAGCTCGATGCCAATACCGCCTACACCTGCGGGCTATTGCACAATATCGGCGAGTTGCTGATCCATATCGCCCTGCCGCAGGAAATGAGCAAGATCGACAAGATGGTGGTGGCAGGTACCGACCGGGTACAGGTGGAAAATATGGTGCTGGGCCTGAATCTGGCTACCGTGGGTGGCGAGTTGGCGCGGCGCTGGCAGTTCCCGGCCGAGATCCAGCGTGCCATCACCCAGCATCAGAATCCGGCTGCATTCGATGAATTCGAGCCCTATGCCGGCGTGGTAGCCCTGGCCAATCTGCTTACCGCACAGTTTGATGCCGGCCTTGCCAATGCCGATATTGCCGAGGTGCTGCCGGCCAAGCTGCTCGACAAGCTGGCGATCGATCCGGCGCAGCTGGTGGGTGAGCTCGACGCGGCCCGCGAGGTCTGCAAGGGCCTGGACGAGCTGCTGTAATCGTCAGCAGCGCACTGCGGCCATGCGGGCTGCACGGCCAGATCGACTCGGCGCCCGGCTTGACCGGGCGCTGCCACTCGCACCGTGCCATTGCAGCAGGTTGGCAAGCCGCAGTCTTCAATTCATTTCACAGTTTGCGTATTCGAGGTCACACCATGCGATTGACAGCCTTTGCCTTCAGTTTGCTTGCCGCTCCCCTGCTGGCGCAGGCGGCGCCCGCACCGGGAGAGGGGGCGCCCGCCAATGCACGGGTGTTTTTCATCGGCGTCAAGGATGGCGATGTGGTGCCAACCAAGCTGCGCGTGCAGTTCGGCCTGGAAAAAATGAAGGTCCGCCCGGCCGGAGAAGATATCTTCGACCGCAATAGCGGCCACCACCATCTGTTGATCGATTCCGGCCCGATTCCCCGCGGGCAGATGATCATGCTCGATGCCAAGAACATCCACTATGGCAAAGGGCAGACCGAGGACGAGATCAAGCTCGAACCGGGGCCGCATACCCTGACCCTGCAATTTGCCGATGGCGCGCATACCTCGTATGGTCCATCCCTGTCGGCCACCATCCATGTGCTGGCCGACGTCAACGCCAAATAACCAACAGGCTCGCCCGCTATGCAGATTGCCTTTCTCGCCGACCCGCTCGACAGCTTCAAGATCTACAAGGATTCCACCTTTGCCATGATGCGCGAGGCGGCGCGGCGCGGGCATCGCCTGTTTGCCTTCGAGCAAGCCGATATGTATGTGCGCGATGGCCGCGTGGTGGCAAGCGTGCGCGAAATCACCCTGACTGGCGAGGCGCATGCCTGGTATCGGGCAGACGCACCGGTTACCCTGCCCTTGCAGCAATTCGATGCGGTGGTGATGCGCAAAGACCCGCCGTTCGACAGCGAATATCTGTATGCCACCCATTTGCTGGAACATGCCGAGCGGCAGGGCGCCCGGGTGTTCAATCGGCCGCGTGCGCTGCGAGACTTCAATGAAAAGCTCGCCATCCTGCGTTTCCCCGACTTTATCGCGCCCACCCTGGTATCGAGCGATGCGGCACTGATACGCGACTTTCTGCAGGAGCACGGCGATATCGTGCTTAAGCCGCTTGATGGCATGGGTGGCAGCGGCATCTTCCGCCTGCGCCCGGACGATCCGAATATCGGCGCCATCCTGGAAACCCAGACGCTGAATGGCCGGGTTACCCTGATGGCACAGCGCTATCTGCCGGCCATCAAGGATGGCGACAAGCGCGTGTTGCTGATCGCCGGCAAGCCGGTGGATTGGTGTCTGGCACGCATTCCCAAGGCCGGCGAAACGCGCGGCAATCTGGCAGCAGGCGGCACCGGCGTTGCCCGTCCGCTGTCGGCGCGCGATCGGGATATTGCCGAGGCGCTCGGCCCGCAGCTGGTGGCAGAAGGCTTGCTGCTGGTGGGCCTGGATGTGATCGGTGATACCCTCACCGAGGTCAATGTGACCAGTCCGACCTGTTTTCAGGAGATCAGCGCACAGTCCGGTATCGATGTGGCCGCGCTGTTTATCGATGCACTTGAAGCCGCGATCTAGCCAATCTGCTTACAGCGGGCTTGCATTGCACTGCTAGAATCGACGCAACGCTGTTTTGAGACCCTTCCATGGTTGGAATACTGTTGCTTACGCACTACGGCTTGGGCGAGAGCCTGGCCGAATGTGCCGCCCATGTACTGGCAAGGCCATTGCCGAATCTTCGGCATCTGGCGGTGTATCGCTCGGACGATCCGGACGTGGTGTTGGCCCGCGCCCGTGCCATGTTGGCTGATATTGACGATGGTTCCGGTGTTATCGTGCTATCGGATATCTATGGCGGAACGCCGTCAAATATAGCCTTCCGGCTGATTCAGCCGGGCCGCATCGAGGCGGTGGCCGGTATCAATCTGCCCATGCTGGTGCGCAGCCTCAACTATGCCAACGAGCCGCTGGAGGTAGTGGTGAGCAAGGCAGTAACCGGCGGCCTGGAAGGGGTGATCTATATGCTGCCGCCCAGTCTGGGCAGCGAATAGCAACGCAAGGTGCAGCACCGCGCTGGAATCCAGCAGCGCGCAGGAACGAGGGGTTCGGCATCACAGCGATGCCGGGCCAAGGCCGGTAGATATTCTTGCAGAGCCGTCTTATGCAACAACGCGAAGTGGACATCATCAATAAACTGGGCCTGCACGCACGCGCGTCCAGCAAGCTCACCCAGCTGGCCAGCCGATTCAAGAGCGAAGTCTGGCTGAGCCGCAACGGTAAGCGCGTCAACGCCAAGAGCATCATGGGCGTGATGATGCTGGCGGCAGCCAAGGGCAGCCGCATCACCATCGATACACAGGGCGAGGATGAAGAGGCGGCCATGGCCGCCCTGGTGGAGCTGATTGCCAATCGTTTCGACGAGTCCGAATGATGAGCCTTAACGGTGACGCGGGCCGGCAGGCCTGCCCGATCAGCGCCTGGCAAGGCAAGGCGGCGCCATGACCATCGCCCTGCACGGCATCGGTATCGGCGGTGGCATTGCCATCGGCCGTGCCCATCTGGTCAGCCACACCGATCTGGAAGTGGCCCACTATGAAATCACTGCGGCCGAGGTCCCCGGCGAAATCGCCCGTTACGACACCGCCGTGCGCCTTACCCGCAAGGAGCTGGAGCAGCTGTGGGGCAGCATCCCCGAGAACGCTCCGACCGAGCTGGGTGCCTTCCTCAGCCTGCATGTGATGCTGCTGAACGATCACACCATCAGCCGCGAGCCGCGCGACATCATCGCCGAGCAGCATTGCAATGCCGAATGGGCGCTGAAGCTGCAGCAGGACCGTTTGCTGGAACAATTCGACGAAATCGAAGAGGAATACCTGCGCGAGCGCCGCAATGATGTGATCCAGGTGGTGGATCGCCTGTTCAAGGCGCTGGCCGGCCAAGGTGGCGGCCATTATGTGCCGCCCGAGGACAGCAAGCAGCGCATCCTGGTGGCCCACGACCTGAGTCCGGCCGATATGGCGCTATTCAAGGAAGCCGATTTCGCCGCCTTCCTCACCGATGTGGGCGGGCCGACCTCGCACACCGCCATCCTGGCACGCAGCCTCGATATTCCCTCGGTACTGGCGCTGCACAATGCCCGCCAGCTGATCCGCGAAGATGAAACCATCATTGTCGACGGCGTTGCCGGCGTCGTGGTGATCGATCCGAGCGAAACCATCCTGGCCGAGTATCGCAAGCGCCAGAGTGGCTATGCCGCCGACAAAAAGCGCCTGAAAGGCCTAAAGACCACGGTAGCCGCCACCCGCGACGGCACGGTGATCGAATTGCACGCCAATATCGAAGGCCCGAGCGATCTGGAGCAGGTGCGCGCCAATGGCGCCACCGGTATCGGCCTGTACCGCTCCGAATTCCTGTTTCTGGGCCGTGACGATCTGCCCAGCGAGGACGAGCAATACCAGGCCTACCGCAGGGTGGTGGAGGGCATGAAGGGCCAGCCGGTCACTATCCGCACCATCGACCTGGGCCGCGACAAGATGCCCAAATGGGCCGATGCCGAAACCGTATCGGCCCCCAACCCGGCCCTGGGCCTGACCGGGGTGCGCCTGTGCCTGGCCGAGCCGCATATCTTCCGCACCCAGCTGCGCGCCCTGCTGCGCGCCGGCCGCCATGGCCAGCTCAAGCTGCTGGTGCCGATGATTGCCCATCTGGCGGAAGTGAGCCAGGTGCTGTTCCATGTCGAGCAGGCCAAGGAAAGCCTGCGCGACGAGGGCATCGCCTTCGCCGACGATGTGCAGATCGGCGGCATGATCGAGGTGCCGGGCGCCGCGCTGACCGTCGGGCACTTGATGAGCAAGCTCGATTTTGTCTCGATCGGCACCAATGACCTGATCCAGTACACCCTGGCGGTGGATCGCGGCGACGACGCGGTCAGCCACCTGTACGACCCCTTCCACCCGGCGGTGTTGCACCTGATCGGCCACGTGATCCGCACCGCCAACCATGCCGGCCTGCCGGTATCGGTATGTGGCGAAATGGCCGGCGATGTGCGCCTGACCCAGCTCCTGCTAGCCCTGGGCCTGCGCCGTTTCTCCATGCACCCAGCGCAGATGCTGAATGTGAAGCAGGTGATCCTCAATAGCGACTTGGGAGAACTGGCCAAGCTGACGCGCCAGATCGAGCACGCGGCCGATGCTGACCATGTGCGGGAATTGTTGGCGGGCCTGGGGTAGGCGAGCTGCGATGCCGCAGGAGGATAATTTGACGGTCAGCTATGCAATCGAGGTGGAGAGCGTGTATGAACGCAAGTCCTGACCCCGATTCTCGTGGTTCTGGCTCTTCCGCCTACTTGACAACATCCGGCTCTGTAAATATCCAACAATGCTCCGTAAACTAGATTTTGTAGCTTCAGCGCAATTGCTCTCCCCACTGGTTAAGTTAGGCGACTCTCGGTATGAATTTCGGGATCGCCTACAAAAGGCCGGCTTTGCCGCATTTCAAGCAAACGACGACTTCTTTGAGTGTTTTGCTCAATCCGACGAAGAGGTTTTAACTCATCGGCGAATTGAAATTGAACGCGCAAAGGAAATGTTTGCCAATCCCTTCTTTTGTCAGCATGAATTGAAGTCGTCTGCATTTGTTTCTCCTTATAAGTCTTCGTTGCTCATTGAGTTAATGGAGCAGAATGATCCTACGGGAGAGCTCCGGCAGAAAATTGATGGAATTGGCGATGATGGATGGCGGCTGGAAATTGATCCGTGTAGGCGCGCCTATTTAAAGTTGAATTTCGATGAGCGCGAGGCCCATCGTCGTGCGATGCAAAAAAAATTCAAGCTGCTCAGAGAGCAGGAGATTGCGAAATTTTATGACGCTGCTCCAGCGAGGCGACAATTAAACGATGCAGATGCCAAAGAATTTGCTCGCAGCACATTAGAGGGGAGTCTTCGGCGTGGTGGGTTTCAGGAGGTCAGTTTGACTGGTTGTGGCTCCCCTATAGTTTTTTCAAAACCGCTAGTTGGTGATTGGACAGTCAACTTTTGTATGCTCGGTGATGACTGGGGGTACGATGGTTACAGTATTGAAGTTATAGATGGGAAAAGGGTGATTCGACCCAAGCGGAAGTCATTTCATTTGGATCTTCGGTGTGGTAAGAAGTGGGTGCTGAATAATAAGGATCTGGCATATTTGCCGCTTGAGATTTTTCGCTTTTCACCTCTGGGCGAACACGAATACTCGGTTTATGAGGATGCGGACGAAATGGCAATTGGGCTGCTAGGCTACGCGCATTTTTATCTGATGCTGTCAAAAATCGTCGAGCCAAAGCTGATCTCTGTAATATTGGAAATTTCGTGAATATCCGCAAGACCCGTAGGCGCAACTAAAGGGCCGTAGGGCGCAATTAAAGCGAAGCGTATTGCGCCGAATGGGCGACATTGGCTTTATGCGCCTGCGGCGCGAATGATTTTGAGCGGGTCCCTTGCTCTGCATGGCCAAGTTCTAAGTTCGCTTCGCTCGCTAAGAACTTGGGACACCGCGGCCGGGGTACTTTCTTTTGCTTCGCCAAAAGAAAGTACCGAAAGAAAAGGCGACCCGACGGCCTCGCCGGCCT
>NZ_JAYRLZ010000245.1:0-6358 GCF_041904975.1 Chitinimonas sp.
CCAAGCAGCCAGCTGTGTTTGTGTGGCGATAAACCGCTTGATTTGCCCTTGTGCGTCGCCAGTGATCCGCAAGGCCTGCGCTAAGATATAGCCCGATCCCCATCGAAGCGAGCAACCATGCAGCAGATCGTCCCCCTGATCCAGCAATACGGCCTGGCCTTTGTGTTTCTTAATGTGCTGCTGCAACAGGGAGGATTGCCGGTGCCTTCCTACCCGACCCTGATCCTTACCGGCGCACTGCTTGGCCTGCATTACTCGCCGCTGGTATTGCTGGCGGTGGCGGTGGCGGCGTCGCTATGCGCTGATCTGGCCTGGTTCCGCCTTGGGCATCGCTACGGTAGCCGCATGTTGCGTACCATCTGCCGTATCTCCCTGTCGCCCGATTCATGCATACGGCAGACCGAGGGTCTTTACCTGCGCTGGGGGCCAAAGTCCTTGATCGTTGCCAAGCTGATTCCCGGTTTTGCTTCGGTAGCTACCACGCTGGCCGGCTCCTTGCGCACGCCGATTGCCGTTTTCATCGTGTTCGATGCGCTCGGTGCGCTGCTATGGGCTGGCATTGCCATTGCCTTGGGCCATGTGTTGCGCGATACCGTCGGCGAAGTGCTGGCGGTGCTGGCGCAGCTGGGCCGCATCGGCATGGTCTTGCTGCTGGTGGCGCTGGCGCTGTTCATCCTGAACAAATGGTGGCGACGCCGCCTGCTGATCTTGCAATTGCGCATGGACCGTATTTCGGTTGCGGAATTGGCCGATCTGATCAGTCGCGATGAGGCACCGGTGATACTCGATGTACGCTCGCAAGCGGCGCGCGACGCGGCCCGGATACCGGGCGCCTTGCCCGTCGATATCAGCAGCCCGGTTGTCCCGGTGGCTGGCTTGGCGGCCGATGCCGAAGTGGTGATTTACTGCTCCTGCCCCAATGAGATATCGGCTGCCAAAGTGGCCAAGGCGCTGATGCTGGGCGGTTTCAAGAATGTGCGCCCCCTGGCCGGTGGCATCGAAGCCTGGCAGGAGGCCGGGCTCGGTACTGACAGCGGGCCTGCCAAGTAAGCGCGTCGCAGCGCTGATGCGGGTGATGCGCTGCCTAGTCAACAATCGATACACCGTTGCGGCGAAATTGGTCGATTCGCCATCGCGCCTCGCTACGGTGCTTTTTGCAACAGCTTGTGCGCAATTGGCGTGCAGTCCTGGCTGATTGATGCGCGGCGGCGCGGTTGTGCGGCATGCTTGGCCTTTGCCTATGCAGGGTGACACGATGAGCACAGTCTTTCTTACCGGCGCCAGCGGCTTTCTTGGCGGGCATTTATTACGCGAGCTGCTTGCTGCGGGTCACCAGGTCAAGGCGCTGTCGCGCCGGCCTGAGACCGATGCAGGCATCACGGCTCAGGGCGGTATTGCAGTGCGCGCTGCGCTCGATGACACGGCTTCATTGGCGCAAGCCTTGGCCGGTTGTGAAGCGGTATTTCATGCCGCAGCCGACACCAGCATGTGGCGCCCTCAGGCAGCTGCGCAGACTGCCACCAATGTCGGCGGCACCGAGAATCTGCTGCGTGCCGCCGAGGCCGCCGGGGTGAAGGCCTTCATGCATACCTCATCGGTTTCGGCCTATTCGCATCTGGTGAATACCACCATGCGTGAAGATGTGCCGCAGCGCGGTGGTGAAAGCTGGGTGAACTACGAGCGCAGCAAATACCTGAGCGAGGCAGCGGTGCGCAATAGCAGTCTGCCGTGGATCGTGTTCAATCCCTCGCATATTCTTGGCCCCGGTGATCAGCACAACTGGGCGCGCTTGATCATGCTGGTCGACCAGCAAAAGCTCCCCGGCATTCCTCCCGGCAGTGGTGCCTTTGCCGATGTGCGCGAGATCGCCAGTGCGCAGGTACGCGCCTGGCAGCGCCAGCGTTTTGGCCAGTGCTATCTGCTTGGCGGCGAGCATGCCAGCTTTGTCGCGCTGGTTCATTTGATTGGTGTCGCACTGCAGCGCCGCACCCCCAAGGGTGCCATGCCGCCCTGGCTGCTCAAGAGCTATGCGCGCATTGTGGACACCTGGTCGCGCCTGAGTGGCAAGGAACCGGATATCACCCCGGAAAGCGCGGCGCTGACTTGCCATCATCTCTTGGTGGATTCGAGCAAGGCGAAAGCCGAGCTCGACTACCGCGAAACGCCGCTCGACGCTCTACTGGCGGACAAGCTCGCGTGGATGCGACAGCAATCGATGTTGAAAGCACCCGCTTGAGTCTGATTGCTTTCGCCCGGAACATTCCGGTCTGATTCGTCCCGCCTGGCAAGACGCCACTCGCCGAATATCGGGAGACCCATTGAGAAAGCTTGCCAGCACGGTTTGCTCTGAGGCCTCAGTGTGCTCAGCGATCTCTGTGTCTGCAGGTTTTCGTGTTTTGTAAAGCGTTTATGCGGGCGTCGATTGCGCGTGAGCAGTGCTCTGGCGTTCAATTGCCTGCGCGGAAGTTCTCGCCCAGCTTCTCCCCGGTGCCGAAGTAGTGCCGGAATACATAAACCAGCGGATGCCAGCGCGCGGTATCGATGCGCTGGCTGTCGCCCTGCATGATTGCTTCATGCGCATGTACCCGGCTGACCTGGGTTTCCAGTATGTAGACCGCATGGCTTTGATCGGCGTCGGCCGGTGCCTGCATGGCATGGGCAGCCAGCAGCTTGGCCTCGATCTGCAAGGGGCATTGCGCGACCCGTGCCGCTTGCACGGTGTCGGAGGGCAGGGCAGTGAGGCCGGCGCAGGCAAATTTGTCTGCCTCGCCGCGATAGCCCATCGCCTGCTTGAAGTCCGGCACAGGTTGGCGGCCTGTGGTGCGGCCGATGGCTTCTATCGCTGGCCACTGCTCGGCGCTGGGGATATTGATCACGCATTCGCGCTGGCGCAGCAGGTTTTCGCAACCCAGGCCGGAAATGCCCATGCCCAGCACCAGCCGGTCGCCCAGCGCCCAGGCTGAGGAGATGGGCGTCAGATTGCTGCTGCCGTCGCTGTTGCGGGTGCTGACCAATACCACCGGCGTGCCGAAGTACAACACCGATGGCTGGATGACGCGCATGGGCGGCGTGATCGTGTCACGCTTCATGTCGCAGCGCCATCGTGCCGTAGTCGACTATCGGCAGGCGCCTGGGCGCGTTCCACCATCCCGTAGTCGCGCATAACGCTGGCCACGCGCAGACGGTAGTCTGAGAACACGCCGGCGCGCCCGGCGGTCTGGGCGGCGCGATGGCTTTCCAGGCGCCGCCAGGCCGCCACTGATGCTTCGTCCCGCCAGAACGATAGCGATAGCAGCTTGCCCGGCTCGCTCAGGCTCTCGAAGCGCTCGATCGACACGAAGCCGTCAATCTGTGCCAGCTCGGCCTTGAGTTCAGCCGCCAGGGCCAGATAGGCCGGCTGTTGACCCGGCGCCGGCCACACCTCGAAGATCACCGCAATCATGGCTGCGGTGCCTGCGGCAGTTGGCAGAAGGCGCTATCCACTACCTCGCAAAAGCTACGCTCCTCGCGCAGGATAAAGCGCTCGCGCTGTGCCCATTCGAAATTGGCGCGGCCTTCCGGGTCGGTCTTCAGTCTTGCCCGGTAGGCCTCATAGGCGGCCAGGCTATCGAAGGCGATCAGCCCCCAGGCAATATCGTTGCTGCCTTCATGCGGCAGAAAGTAGCCAAGCAGATGGCCGCCGCAGCGCGGGATGATGCGGCCCCAGTTCTCGCTATAGGTGGCAAAGGCGGCACGCTGGAACGGATCGATCTGGTAACGGATAAAGCAGGTGATCATGGCAACACTCCTTGAAAAGACAGCCGTACGATACCGGCCTCGCCCCGGGCAATGATTCGGCGTGCGCCGAACCATGCTTGCCAAAGCAATCAAACGCACTCGATGCAGATTTGCCCCTACAATCGCGGAGCTTTTTGCCCGCCGCCCGATTTCGCCCCATGCCTTCACACTTTGCTCCGCGCCGCCGATTTGCCGAACCGCTCGACTGGGCGGTACTGCTTAGCGTGCTGCTGCATGGCTTGATCATTGCGATCCGCTTTGGTGAGGTGGGCAGCGTCGGTGCGGTGAATCCTCCGCCTGCTACGGTTCCGATGCAGATCGCGCTGGCAGAGCCGCCCCCGCCGGATAGTCCATCCCCTGCAAGCAGTAGCGCCTTGCCTTCTATGCCTATGCCGCATCCGCCCGGTGAGCTGGTAGTCAGCCTGGTGCGTCCCAAGGTGCAGGATGCCAGCGACCGTGCACTGCCGCCGGCTGCACCCAAGGGCCACAAGGCGACACGCAGTCGGGCGCGCAGCGCTGTGTTGGCGCAGGAGAAAGGCACATGGCGGCTTGCCCAGGGCAAGCAGAATCAGCCCAAACCGCCTGAAGAATTGGCCGATGCCGACAGCGGCAAGGAAAACATCGATATGCCGGCACAGGCGCAGACGCCGGCTGATAGACCAGCCAATACCAATGAGGCGGCAGCAAAGGAAGAGCTGATTGCCAAGCTCGATGCGGCCCAGCAGAGCGGTGACCAACAAGCACATGCCGAACAGGCTGCCAAGGCAGCGTTGGTCAAGCAGCAGGTGGAAGAGGTGGCACGCGAAGAGGCGGCGCGCAAACTAGCTGAGCAGGTGGCTCAGCAGCAAAAAGCGGCGGAGGCGGCACGGCTGCAAGCCCAGGTACAGCTAGCCGAGCAACAGGCAGCGGAGGCGGCGCGACTTGAACAAGCGCGCAAGGTCGAGGCGCAAGTCAAGGCAGAAGCACAAGCCAAAGCCGAGGCGCAGGCAAGGGCTGACGCGCAGGCAAAAGCCGAAGCACAAGCCAAAGTCGAAGCACAAGCGAGGGCAGAGGCACTGAAAGCCGAACAGGCACGCCAGGCGCTAGCTGCAGCCCAGTTCAGGCAAGCCGAGGAGCAAGCGCGGCTGCAGGCCGAGGCAGCCAGGCTCGCCCAGCAGCGGCAAGAGCAAGAGGCGGCTCGGCAGCTGGCCTTGGCACGCCAGGAGCAGTTGCGCCAGGAACAGCTCAAGGCAGAACAGGCCGAGAAACAGCGCCAGGAGCAATTGGCCCGTGCCGAGCAGGCACGATTGGTGGCTGCAGCAGAGGCGCAGCGTCGGGCAGACGAAGCGGCGCGTGCCGAACAGGCGCGGCGTGCGGCCAACGCGCAAAAGGAACGTGAGCAAACCCTGGCGGCCTTGGGGCTGGGCGGCAGTGGCACGGCAAGCGGGCAGGGTAGTGCCAGCCGTGGCGATGGCGAGGGGCGCGGCGGGCTGAGCAAGGGGCCCGGCATTGCCGTGCCGTTGAACCCCCCCTCTGCGCAGACCCTGGCCGAGCGCGCCTTGCAGCAGTATCGCCAGGGCGGCGCCAGTCAGAATACCGACAGTCGGGTGCAACGACCGCGCTATGCGCGTTTGAATCAGCCGGCCACCGCTGCCGATGTGGAATTCCGCTTCTATGCAGAAAGCTGGCGCTTGAAGGTCGAACGCGTCGGTGCATTCAATGCACCGCACCTGGGCAAGGACGCCTTCTATAGCCCGCTGGTGGTGTCGGTGGTGATCAATAGCGATGGTACGCTGGCCTCATTTGTCATCATGCAAGGCAGCGGTGACAAGCGACTCGATGAGGCCGCACGGCGAATTGTCGAGGCCAGTGCGCCGTTCTCGCCGTTTCCACCCGGTATGCGCGCCCGCTACGATCAGGTGGAAATCACCCGTACCTGGAATTTCACCGAAGGCGTCACCAGCCTCAGTTACTGATACAGAGCCTGCATGGCCGAGCGGATGCAGCGCAAGAAGCGGGTGGTGGCTGCCGTGCCGCCGCCCTAGCATGGCGGCTAGACAGGAGTCGCACCATGGCTATCACCGGATCACCCCATTCCTTGCCCGACCTGCCCGGTCGCGCCGAGGCCTATCTGACCATTGCCGCCGCAATTGACTGGCTGCGCCAGCATGCCGATGCCCAGCCCAGTCTGGCGGAATTGGCCGCATATATCGGCTTGTCGGAATTTCATCTGCAAAAGCAATTCGCTCGGTGGGCCGGACTCAGCCCGAAGCGCTTTCTGCAGCAAATGGCGAAGGAGCGCGCGCTAGCTGCCCTGCGGGCCGGAGAGGACGTGATGGGGGCCAGCCTCAGCGCCGGCCTGTCGGGGCCGGGGCGGCTGCATGACTTGCTGGTGAGCTGCGAGGCAGCCACGCCAGGCGAAATCAAGACCGGCGGTGCCGGGCTGCTGTTCTATTGGGGGGTGGCGGATACTCCGCTGGGTCAGGCTTTGCTGGCGGCGGGCGAGCGCGGCATTGTCAAACTGGCCTTTCTCGATGCGGATTTACCCTTGCGCCTGGCTGAACTGGCCGAGACTTGGCCTGCGGCCACGCTGCTGCGCGAT
>NZ_JAYRLZ010000246.1:0-6321 GCF_041904975.1 Chitinimonas sp.
CTTGCCTTTTTACAACCAGAAAACAGAACTAGCAGAATCACGAAAAATACACTAACCAAAGATCTCATTCATATCACTCATACGCAGTATAAAAAACAACCCCAGCAGATCTGATTGACCTACGAATCTTTGCCATTCCCGATGCCGAACATACAAGCGAAGCACCTTACCTTATTTTCAACGGTCAATCAAAAACTCGTCGCATAAAGCGTACAATCCCAATGGCATACCTGTGCGCGGAGCGCGATTAATCTCACCGCACTCTGATCGCGCAGTCCCGCCCACTCAACCCGCCCCAAACACCCGCTCGCGCAGCTTGTGCAATTGATCGCGCAATTCGGCGGCTTTCTCGAATTCCAGATTCTTGGCCGCTTCCAGCATGGCTTTTTCGATGGTCTTGAGTGATTTGGCCAACGCCTTTTCGTCCATCTCCTCCAGCAGCATGCGCTGCTGGCGCTCGGCCCTATCCACGCGGGCGGCTTCCTCGTCGTAGACGCCGTCGATAATGTCTTTGATGCGTTTGACCACCCCGCGCGGCACGATGCCATGCTCGGCATTGAATGCCAGCTGCTTGGTGCGACGCCGCTCGGTTTCGCCGATGGCTTTTTTCATCGACTCGGTAATCCGGTCGGCATACAAAATGGCCATGCCGTTCAGATTACGGGCGGCGCGGCCTATGGTCTGGATCAGGCTGCGCTCGCTGCGCAAAAAGCCTTCCTTGTCGGCATCCAGGATCGCTACCAGCGACACTTCCGGAATATCCAGGCCTTCGCGCAGCAGATTGATGCCGATCAGCACATCGAATTCGCCCAGGCGCAGGTCGCGGATGATTTCCACCCGCTCTACCGTGTCCACATCCGAATGCAGATAACGCACCTTGATGCCGTGCTCGTCGAGGTAATCAGTGAGCTGCTCGCTCATGCGCTTGGTCAGCGTCGTGACCAGCACCCGCTCGCCGATGGCAGTGCGCTTCTGGATTTCACTCATCAGGTCATCGACCTGGGTGGCCACCGGGCGCACCTCGATCACCGGGTCGACTAGGCCGGTTGGCCGCACCAGCTGCTCCACTACCTGGCCCTGATGCTCGGCTTCGTAGTTCGATGGCGTGGCCGATACAAACACGGTTTGCGGCATCATCCCTTCGAACTCTTCAAACGTCAGCGGCCGGTTATCCAGCGCCGATGGCAGGCGAAAGCCATAATCGACCAGGTTTTCCTTGCGCGAGCGGTCGCCCTTGTACATGGCGCCAATCTGGCCGATCAGCACGTGGCTTTCGTCGAGGAACATCAGCGAGCCGGGCGGAAGATAGTCGATCAGGGTCGGCGGTGGCGAGCCAGCCGGTTTACCGGAAAAATGCCGCGAGTAGTTTTCGATGCCTTTGCAAAAACCCATTTCCTGCAGCATTTCCAGATCGAACTTGGTGCGCTGATCCAGCCGCTGCGCTTCCACCAGCTTGTGCTCCTTATGGAAGAACTCCAGCCGCTCGCGCAATTCGGTTTTGATGGTTTCCATGGCGCGCAGCACGGTGGCACGCGGGGTGACATAGTGGCTGGACGGGTACACGGTAAAGCGCCCCAAACGCTGCTGCACATGGCCAGTGAGCGGATCGAACAGCTGGATCTGTTCGATTTCGTCGTCGAACATGCCGATTCGCACTGCCAAGTCGGCATTTTCAGCCGGGAATACATCGATCACATCGCCGCGTACCCGGAAATGGCCGCGGCTGATGTCGATTTCATTGCGCTCGTACTGCATCTGTACCAGGCGGGCGATCAGGTCGGCCTGCGGCAAGCGCTCGCCCTCCTTCACATGCAGGATCATCTGGTGATAGTCGGATGGATCGCCAATACCGTAGATCGCCGACACAGTGGCGACGATGATGCAGTCAGGCCGCTCCAGCATCGCCTTGGTGGCCGATAGCCGCATCTGCTCGATATGCTCGTTGATCTGCGAATCTTTCTCGATAAACAGATCGCGGCTCGGCACATAGGCCTCGGGCTGGTAGTAGTCGTAATACGAGACGAAATACTCGACGGCGTTTTCCGGGAAGAACTCGCGAAATTCCGAATACAGCTGGGCCGCCAGTGTCTTGTTCGGCGCCATCACAATGGCCGGGCGGCCGGTGCGAGCGATGACATTGGCCATGGTATAGGTCTTGCCCGAGCCGGTTACCCCAAGCAGGGTCTGGAAGCGCAGGCCGTCTTCCAAGCCTTCGACCAGCTGGGCAATGGCGGTGGGCTGGTCACCCGCCGGTGGAAACGGTTGATGCAAACGGTAGCTACTGCCGGGAAAGGTGACGACCATGGCTCACTCCTGCGCAATCGGCCATTCTAGCAGGCTGGGCCGCCGTTCCGCGCCCCGCCTGCCCGTCACCCGCCCCGGCGCTGACTATTGCAGGGATACGTTTTCGCCGTGGATTTCGGTCTTGGCTGGCTTACCCGCCACCGTCACTTCGCCCGAACCAGAAGCTGTGGCTTTGACCGATTGGCTGGCAAAGATGGCGATATCGCCAGAGCCCATCACCGAGACATCGGCCGCCTCGGCATGCAAATCGCCCAAGTTCAGATCACCCGAACCCAGTACATTGCCGGTGAGCTGCTTGGCCGAGCCAGACGCCGTCACACTGCCCGAGCCCTTGACCGCCGCCTTGAAGGTATCGACCGAGACGCGACCCAGCGATACATCACCCGACCCCAGTACATCGAGATCGACCTTGCCCGGCTGCAGCTGATCGGCATCCAGATCACCCGAGCCGACCAAGTGCGCCGTCAGGGTATCGACCTTGCCAGCGAGGCGCGTATCGCCCGAGCCAGTCACATCGAGGGCGAAATCGCCGCCCTTGAGGCCATCCACCGCCAGCTCACCGGAGCCAGCGTGGCGTGCTGCCTTCAAGGCCGGCGTGACCAGCTTCACCCTTACCGGATTATTGGATGAGAACGAGCGCTCGGCGCGTATGCGCAACTGACTACCCTGCTGCTCGGTAACGATCAGCTTGAGCAGATTGGCATCGCCGCTCACCGTCAGACTCGGGGTATCGCCGATGCTGACCTCGACATCGATCGCACCATCGGCCTGGACTTCGGAAACGGCGGTGATCGACCGTGTTTCGGTCTTTTCGCTGCCATTGCCCCGCTCGCCCAACTCGGCCACCGACACATTGATCGACTTGATATCGCCGGTTTTTTCATCGTGGTCGATCTGGATACCACAGGCTGTCAGGCTGATGCCGGCCAGCAATGCAAAAAGTCGCTGCATGATCACCCCCAAAAGTAAACATTCCACGAAGAATGTTATACCAGATCCGCAAACAGCCCAACTGTTTTTGCTGGCGCAGCCCCAAAAGCATCAAGGCCGCGGCAAAAGCGCGGCCTTGAAGACGAGGCAGGATTACGAGCATCACGAATTCAGTGACTTAGTCTTCCGCCACCTTGAACGAGGCCTCCACCACCTTGCGCGTCAGATGCGGTGCGAAGCGCTCGATAAAGGCATAGGTATAGCCACGCAAATAGGCATCGCGGCGGATGCCGATACGGGTGGTCGAGGGCTCGAACAGGTGCGCGGCATCGATTGCCTGCAGATTCGCATCTCGCGCCGGATCAAAAGCCATGCTGGCGATGATGCCGATACCCAGCCCGAGACCGACATAGGTCTTGATCACATCGGTATCGATGGCAGTCAGCACCACATTGGGCTCCAGCCCGGCCGCTTCGAAGGCCCGATTGATCTTGGAGCGGCCAGCAAAGGCAAAGTCATAGGTAATGATCGGCCAAGCGGCCACATCGGCAATGGTGATAGCCCGACCGAGTTTGCTGAGCGGATGCCCCTCCGGGACGATGACGCTGCGGTTCCACTGATAGCACTCCAGCGCGGTCAACTCGGGGAATTGGTCGATACCCTCGGTGGCAATGGCGATATCGGCGCTGCCATCCATCACGAATTCGCAAATCTGCGTCGGGCTGCCCTGCTTGATCGACAGCTTGACGCCCGGGAAGCGCGACAGGAAGTCATGGATGGTATCGGGCAAGGCATAACGGGCTTGGGTATGGGTGGTAGCGATGACCAGGCTACCCTCCTGCTCGTTGACGAACTCCTCGGCCACCCGCTTGAGATTCTTTGCCTCGCGCAGAATGCGCTCCGAAATCTTGAGAATCTCCTTGCCCGGCGCGGTAACGTCCACCACCCGCTTGCCATTGCGCACGAATACCAGCACGCCGAGTTCGTCTTCCAAAAGGCGGATCTGCTTGCTGATACCGGGCTGCGAGGTATGCAGTGCCTCGGCCGCTTCCGACACATTGAGCCCTTGCTTGGCGACTTCGACGAGGTAACGCAGCTGCTGCAGCTTCATGGCCGATCCATCCCGTGAAATAACTGTTCTATCTAAAATCTTAACACATCAGTCTTTATTGATTATTTGCCCGCAAGGCTAACATGGCGGATGGTGAACCGCTGTCAACCGTAGCCAGCCATGGAGATACCGGCCTGAGTCGCACCAATGCCGAATGGTGTTGCTTACGCGCTCCCACGACAACACAACGTAACATTTACAGGCGGACGCCCAGCCATGACCCAAGCCATCGACCCCGCATTGCAAAACAAAATCGACCATACCGTTGCGGTACTCCGGAAGATTGCCGACGAATACAGCCCGGCGGCATTTGCCAATTCATTTGGCGCCGAAGACATGGTGCTGACCGACCTGATCGCCCGCCATGGCATCAATATCGGCGTATTCAGCCTCGATACCGGCCGCCTGCCCGGTGAAACCTATGAGCTGATGCACACCAGCCGCGAGCGCTATGCGCAGACGCCCATCACCGTGTACTTTCCCAAAGCGGAATCGGTTGAGCACTATGTAAACGAGCATGGCATCAATGGCTTCTATCACAGCATCGAGGCCCGCAAGCAATGCTGCCGCGTACGCAAGCTGGAGCCACTGGCTCGCGCACTGGCAGGTCAAAACAGCTGGGTGACCGGCCTGCGCCGCGAGCAATCGACCACCCGCACCGAGATGCAGGAACAGGAATGGGATGCCGCCAACGGGCTGAACAAGTTCAATCCCCTGCTCGACTGGAGCGAAAAAGAAGTCTGGGCCTATATCAAGGCTGAACAGCTACCGTATAACGCACTGCACGACCGCCACTACCCGAGCATAGGCTGCGCCCCGTGCACGCGCGCCATTACCGTCGGCGAAGATATCCGCGCCGGCCGCTGGTGGTGGGAGAACCCGGACAGCAAGGAATGCGGCCTGCATGGCGCCAGCAGCAGCCTGCAACGGCCAGCCGGCAAGTGACCGAGATCGCGGCATGTTTGCAGGCAGCAAGGAAATGATTGTTTGCGGATGCGCGGCGGATGCGGCATAATGCGCGTCCTCGCGGAAAGGTGGATGAGCGGTTTAAGTCGCACGCCTGGAAAGCGTGTTTAGGATAATATCCTAACGAGGGTTCGAATCCCTCCCTTTCCGCCAGCCACATACCAAAAGCCCTGACCTGTCAGGGCTTTTTTTCATACCAGCCTAGCCAGCGCCACACCTTTCAAACTCATCACGCCTCACTTCACCGGTATGGGTTGCGAGCGCTCTATCGGCACAGCAGTGACCGAGTTCTGCGGCGAGCCTTCGAGCAGTTTGTCGGAATAGGTCAGATAGACCAGCGTATTGCGCTTCTTGTCCACCATGCGCACGATGTGCAGCCGCTTGAACAACAGGCTCAGGCGCTCGTCGAACACATCTTCCTGCTCGGGCAGCGGCTTGGGAATGCTGATCGGCCCGACCTGCCGGCAGGCAATCGAGGCATTGGACTTATCCTCGGCCACCCCCAGCGCCCCTTTGATACCACCGGTCTTGGCGCGCGACACATAGCAGGTCACCCCATTCACGGCCGGGTCGTCATAGGCGTCGACCACAATCTTATGATCGGGTCCCAGCAGCTTGAAGACGGTATTGACCGAGCCTATCGACTCGGCATGAAGCAGACTGCTGGTAGCCAGAAGCGCGGCAAAGACGGCAATTCGCATGGTTGGTCCTGATGGCAAGCAATGAAAGAGAAGGGGGCCAGCGTAGCACACGCAAGCGAGAGCCTAGTTCGCAGCCAAATTCATGGGCTTCACTCGAGCAAGGGCGCCGCTCAATACATTCGCGCCGTAGGCGCATAAGATCGGAGCAGTACATTCGGCGCAGTGCGCTTCGGTTCAAATGCTTACGAAGGATTGCACCTTACGGCCTTGGGTTTTATGCGCCTGCGGCGCGAATGATTTAGGGCGGGATTGCGTCCCGCAGCCGCCTGACTTTCTTGTCTTGCCAAGAAAGTCAGCAAAGAAGGCGCG
>NZ_JAYRLZ010000247.1:0-6314 GCF_041904975.1 Chitinimonas sp.
TCCACGCCGCCTTCGGCTAGATATGGCGCGCACAGTGCCGATTGCGATAGTGCATACAGCTTCTCAGCGTTGGCTCCGACGATGTCGGCGGCAGCCCGATCCGCTGCCTTGCTCATTTCAGATTGCACAAAGGCCGGATTGTCTGGCAGCAGACCGGTTGCGGTGGCAAACAATTGCTGTCCGAGCTGGCTGAGTTGCAGGCGTTTTTCTTTGCCGGTCTTGCTGGCAAGGCCGGTGTAGAGCGCGCCACAGTAGAGCAGATCGCTGGCAACCGCTTCGGCGGCGCGGGTATCGGGCAAATCAAGCAATTCCCACACATTCAGCGCTGTGCTGCCGGCTGTACAGGTGCCGGTGCGCTGCGCCATAAAGGCGGTCTTCGCTTCCAGCTTGCCGTCTTTCTCGATCTTGCTGTCGATAACCAGATTGTCTTGGCCGATATGACTGACACTGATGCTGTAGTCGTATTTCACACCTTGCTCAGTGGTACAGGCTCCAGTCCATTTGTCCAGCAGCGTCGATGCTTCGGGGTCTTTGCCCAAGGTGCAGCGCTTGCCGCGCTGCTTCATCTGATTGGCCCAGGCGGTGGGTTTGAGTACGGCCAGATCGCTATCGGCGATGCACACTGATCGTTCTTGCGGAAAGCTCTGGCGATATTGCCCGGCTATGGGCCCTGCGTGCGCGGGTATGCCAGTCAGGCCTATCAGCAATAGGGAATAGAGAGTGATGGTGGCCTTGTGCATGGCTGGCTCGTGGTGGACCAAAGGCGCGGATTATCTATGAGGTGCTATTGATTCCGGTAAGGAAATAGTCACGGCGATATCGTGCCGCCAAGCAAAAAGCCCCGCGAGGGCGGGGCTTTGCTGGCTTGCAATAAGGCTCAGGCAGAAAACGACGAGCCACAGCCACAGGTCGAGGTGGCGTTCGGATTCTTGATGGTGAATTGCGAACCTTCGATGCTTTCGACATAGTCGATTTCGGCACCGACCAAGTATTGATAGCTCATCGGGTCGATCAGCAGGGTGACACCGTGTTTGGTGTAGGCCGAATCGTCTTCGTTGGCGATTTCGTCAAACGTAAAGCCGTATTGAAAACCGGAACAGCCACCACCGGTGACGAAGACGCGAAGCTTCAGGTCGGGGTTGCCTTCTTCAGCGATCAGGTCGGCGACCTTGGCGGCGGCGTTGTCGGTAAATACGAAGGGGGTTGCTACGTCGGCAGGGGCATTCATGGTGGTACTCCAAAAATCAGGGGCTTGGCGCAATTATCCGCCAATGTGCGCCGCTTGTTAACATTCGGTAATGTCTATATGGGGTCACTGCATGGCAGATTCAATGACCCGCTCTTCCGGTGCTGCGAGCGACTTCTGGGCATGTCGTCCATCGGCAGCACTATGAACCAGCTGGCCACCCACTACGGCGCCGGGGTGCATTTCCAGGGTGCTGTAAAACACATCGCCATGAACCTGGCATTTGGACTGCAATTCCAGATACTGGCTGGCGTGGATCGGCCCTTCCACCGTGCCATTGAGCACCAGATGGCCGACGCGCACGGTACCGCGTATCCGTGCCTTTTCGCTGATGACCAGGGTGCTGGATTTGCCCTCTTCGGCGGTGACATCGCCGACCACCTCGCCGTCGATACGCAGGCCGCCGGAAAAAATCATATCGCCGACGATCTTCGTTTCCAGGCCGATCAGGCTGTCGATACGGCTGCTTGCTTTTTGCTTGCTGTTGCCAAACACGTTTTATCCTTTCACATCGTAAGTGCGCGACAGGCGCACGCGATTGTCTGCTTGGGTATAGATGCGTATTTCAACCTGACGCAAGCGAGCGTCGTTCGGTAGTTCGGTTTCCCGCTCGATGCGGGTGAAACGGGTAACAGTAAGCGGAATACGCTGGGCGGGCCAGATCAGCTCGCTGCGTTTGCCGGCGCGCTCGATAATCAGGCGGAAATCGGCACTGCCCTTGAAGGCGCTTTGGCTGGACTGCCCCTGTACCAGGATTGCCCGCAAGCGGTAGTGGCCGCCGGAGAGCGGCTCGACGCGCAACTCTTCAATAGCTAGTGAAGGCGCGCGATCGGTCTTGGTCAACAACGATTCATAAAAGGTGATCTTGTCCCGCAGGCTGCCATTGTCCGACTGCAGTTGTTGTAGCTGATGGGATAGCGTCTCGCGGGTAGTCTGCTCGACGCGAAGCTGTTGCTCGAGTGCGCCAAGGCGTTGGCGCGCGTCGGCCAGATCGCGGCTGAGCACCGCGACATCGCGACTGGCGCCCTGCACCAAGCGCGCAGCGGTCGGGTCCTGTTTGCCTTGCGTCAGACCATAGCCATAGGCGGCATAAGTGCCACCAACGAGCAGGGCGGCGGCGGCGAGCGCGGCGGCGAATCTGGCATACCAAGGGAGATGGCGGCGCACCGCCAGCTTGGCGGTCGCCAGATGGTTGCCACGTCGCTTCCAGCGCCCGATCATCACAAGCTTTAGGGCAGCAGCGGTACGACGTCCAGGCCTTGGGCTTCTGGCAGGCCGAACATCAAGTTCATGTTCTGCACCGCCTGGCCGGCTGCGCCTTTCACCAGATTGTCGATCACCGACAGGATCACCACGACGTCGCCACCTTGCGGGCGGTGTACGGCAATCCGGCAGGTATTTGCTCCTCGCACTGATCGCGTTTCGGGGGTGGAGCCGGCCGGCATCACGTCGACGAACGGTTCGTCACGATAGCGGCGCTCGAACAGTGCCTGAATGTCGATTCCGCGGTCGACCTTGGCATACAGGGTGGCGTGGATGCCGCGGATCATCGGGGTGAGATGAGGGACAAAGGTCAATGACACTGGCTTGCCGGCGGCACGCGACAGGCCCTGGCTGATTTCCGGCAAGTGGCGGTGGCCCGTTACGCCGTAGGCTTTGAAATTGTCGCCGGCTTCACACATCAAGGTGTGTACTTCTGCCTTGCGGCCGGCTCCGGAAACGCCGGACTTGCAGTCGGCAATCAGGGAGCTGTGGTCGGCCAGGCCGGCTTCGAGTAGTGGCAAATAGCCAAGCTGTACTGCCGTCGGGTAGCAGCCGGGGTTGGCGACCAGGCGGGCCGATCGGATCGCTTCCCGATTCACTTCAGGCAGACCGTAGACGGCTTCTGTGATTAGCTGGGGGCTGGCGTGGCTCATGCCATACCACTTCTCCCATTCAGCGACATCGGCAATGCGGAAGTCGGCCGCGAGGTCGATGACCTTGATACCGGCGGCAAGCAGGGGTGATGCGTCCTGCATGGCAATGCCGTTGGGGGTTGCGAAGAAGACAATATCGCATTGCTCGAGAGCGCCATCGGCAGGGGAGCAAAAAGCCAGGTCGACACGACCGCGCAGGCTGGGATACATCTCGGCAACCGGCATGCCTGCTTCTTTGCGCGAGGTGATGGCGGATAGTTTCACGCCATCGTGCCGAGCCAGTAATCGCATCAGCTCGACCCCGGTGTATCCGGTTCCGCCGACTATGCCCACCTTGATCATGCTGTCATCCTGAAAGAATTGCCGAGAGCGGCGATCATACCAACGATTCTTTGTGACATCGACCGGCAAACAAAAAGCCGCCAGCATAGCTGACGGCTTTTGTCCGGCCGGGGCCGGAAAACTCGAACGAATCTTGCCGGCGTTGCAGTTGAAGCTTAGCGCTTCGAGAACTGCTTGGCGCGACGTGCCTTGCGCAGACCAACCTTCTTACGCTCGACTTCACGTGCATCACGGGTCACCAGACCTGCGTGCGACAGCGTCGGCTTGAGTGCTGCATCGAATTCGATCAGGGCACGGGTGATGCCGTGACGCAGCGCGCCAGCCTGACCCGTTTCGCCACCACCGGCTACATTGACCATGATGTCGAACGCTTCCAGGTTTTCCGTCAGCACCAGTGGTTGACGAACCACCATGCGGCCGGTTTCACGGGAGAAATATTCGTCGAGCGGCTTGCCGTTGACGACGATCTTGCCGGTACCCTTGGTCAGGAACACGCGAGCGACGGAGCTCTTGCGACGACCGGTACCGTAGTAATACTTGCCAACCATGTTGTCAGTCCTTGTATCTGTGTCTGTTAGATTTCAAGGACTTGCGGCTTTTGCGCGGCGTGCGGATGCTCGGCGCTAGCGTAGACCTTGAGTTTCTTGATCATGGCGTAACCCAGTGGGCCCTTTGGCAGCATACCCTTGACGGCCTTTTCAATGACGCGCTCAGGGAATTGTTGCTGCATTTCGGTGAAGTTACGCTCATAGATACCGCCTGGGTAACCCGAGTGGCGGTAGTACTTCTTTTGCAGGGCTTTGTCGCCCGTTACGCGCAGCTTGCCGGCGTTGACGATGACGATGAAGTCACCAGTATCGACGTGCGGTGTGTAGATGGCTTTGTGCTTGCCACGCAGGCGTTGAGCAACTTCGGCAGCGAGGCGACCCAGCACCTTGTCGGTGGCGTCGATCACAAACCAGTCGCGCTGTACCTCATGCGGCTTGGCGGAGAAGGTTTTCATACGGCTCTTCCAGATTCGTTCGATTTACAGAAAGTCGCGCATTGTATTTGAAACGGCAAGCAAGTGTCAAACACTTGGCGGCTCGCTTTGAGTGCATCCATTTTTCGGTGCGAGCGTTCTGCGGCCGAGCCGAAAAAAAAGCGCAAGCCTGAGGCTTGCGCGTAATTCCACCAAAAAGGAGGATGGAGGAGACAACATCAAAGCACACACATTGCGTGTGGGGCCCTAATGCAGGACGTATACTAGCCGAGCTTCCCGGCAAAGGCAAGCAATTTTTGTGCGGTGCGCCATAAATTTAATAACTTGAAGTACAGTTACATGCCATTGGGGTTGATCGAGCGAGTTTTTGCTCCAATACTACAAAAACTGCATGAGTTTATAGCTGCAAGGCAGCATGAATTGGCGCAGTGCGGCATTTGATGTGTTCAGAGTGATTTCAAGGAGGTAAGGATGAAGGCTAGGGTCAAGTGGGTGGAAGAAGTCAGTTTTCTGGCGCAAAGCGAGTCGGGGCATTCTGTGCTGCTTGATGGTGCGCCGGCTGCGGGTGGACGCAACCTCGGGCCGCGTCCGATGGAGTTGGTTCTGATGGGGGCTGGCGCCTGTACGGCATTCGATGTGGTGACCATCTTGCGTAAAGGACGTGCGGATGTGGTCGATTGCGATGTGATGCTGGATGCCGATCGAGCAGATGCTGATCCGAAGGTGTTTACCCGGATTCATATGCATTTTGTCGTTTCCGGCCGTAGCCTGAAGCCTGATCAGGTTCGGCGTGCGATTGAGCTGTCTGCGGAGAAGTATTGTTCAGCATCGATCATGCTGGGCAAGACCGCGCAGGTCAGTCACGACTTTGAAATTCGCGTGGTGTGAACCCCTCGTCGCTACGCGTACGAGGGGCAGGGATTACTTCCGAATGATCAGGTCAACCAGGCGATCTGCCATTTCACAAGGCGTTTGACCGCCTTCAGGGCGGTACCACATGATGGTCCAATGCAAGCCGCCCAGCAGCAATTTACGCAGCAGGCGAGTGTCTTGGTGCACCAGCCCTGCGGCAGCGGCCTCGTCCAGCACCATCTGCCAATCACGCTCATACGCATCCCGCAGTTTGATCAGCTCACCGCGCGCCTTGTCAGACAGGCTTGGCCACTCATAAAGCAACACCGAAAGCGCGCCTTTGTCGTCACCCAGCAAGGTATCTAGGTGAACACGAAACACCGTTCTGAGGCGATCGAACGGTGTATGTGCGTGAGACAGTTGCTCTTCAAGGCGATCGGTCAGATCGCCGATGCCGGCAGCCATGACGGCGACCAGCATCTCTTCCTTGGTGCGAAAGTGATAGAACAGGCTTCCGGATTGCATACCAACCGCTTGGGCCAGATCTCGAACCGTTGTGCGCTCATAGCCTTGCTCTTTGAACAACCGGCTTGCTGCTGCAATCAATTCGGCGCGGCGGGTTTTTTCTTCTTGGGTGGTCATGGTGGCTAGCTAGTTATCTGCGTGATGCCGGCAGTTGCCGTGCGAAACGCTCATTTTATACACATTCGCCATGCATGGTTGTTGATCGTGATGTCTATGAAAAACCCTTTTCCTAAGAAGCGGCTTGCGCGGCGCGCGGCTGCGATCGACCGAAATGGCGCATTGATCAAATGCTTCGGCTTGTGGTTTTTGCATATTTTGTTGCTCGCATGACTCAACTTTGCCACAAAGGGTGCCGATGGATGGGGAGTGGTGGCAGCCTTGCCTGACTCGGACGTCAAAGTGTCCGGTTGGCTTGATAGGTAAGCGATTTGCTGCGAATTGACGTCTACAA
>NZ_JAYRLZ010000007.1:0-40514 GCF_041904975.1 Chitinimonas sp.
GGCATTCGGGCCGGCCAGCAAAGTGATACGTGCTTGGCCGGAACCATCGGTTACCGCCGTGCCCAGCGCAGGTTTCATTACGCCGAAGCGGGCATCGGTAGTAAAGGTCACCAGCTTGCCGGCCAGCGGTTGCCCGGTGGAGTTGACCAGCGTAGCCACTGCGTTAGCGTTGGTGTTCTGATCAATGGTGGCTGGACTCAAAGTCACCGTCATCTTCGAGGTCGGCGTATTGCCGCCACCGCCAAGGCCGGTGTAGTTGATGGTGCTGATGACCTGCGTGGTTAGTGTGGTACCTGGCGTTGTACCGGCAATGGTGACGTTGACCGATGCAGTCAGCGTCGCACCACCGGCAGTTTTGGCCGCCGTGAGGGCTACGCGTGCCTGACCGGAGGAGTCGGTCACGGCAGTGCCCGAAGCCGGCGTAAAGGTGGCAAAGGCAGGCGGCGTGTTGAAGGTGATCAGCTGACCAGCCATCGGACGGCCGTCTACGCCGACCAAGGTGGCGGTCGCACCGGTAGTCGATGCAGCACCAACCACATTGGAATCCATCGTTACCGTCAGTTTAGGCAGGGGGGCAGAATTGCTGCCGCCACCCTTGCTGTTGAAGTTGACTACCGCACGAACCGTATCGGCAGTAGTGGTGCTGGTGGAACCGGGCGGAGCATAGGTCGCAGTCAGCGATGCTGCGCCAACCGAAGGGCCGGCCAGAATGCGGATTTGCGCACGGCCGCTTGCATCGGTGACTGCGGTGCCGGCGCTGGGGTTCAGCAGGCCGAAATTGCTATCAGTGGAGAAGGTGATCAGTGCACCGGGGACAGCCTTGCCTGCACCATCCACCAGGATTGCCGTGGCCGTCGAGGCGACAAACGGATCAACGCTGGCATTGTCGATCGATATCGACATGGACGCGGACTTGGCCGATGGGACGACCTGGTCGCCGGGACCGCCGCAGGCGGCGAGTAATGCTATGGTCAGGGCCATCAACCAGTAGAAAAACTGGCGACTCCCCTCTCTCACTGCTGCAATGTGCATCACAGTTCATTCCTTTTCTTAGGTAATTCACCGAAGTCGTTCAGAGATAAACGTAATTCGAGACGAGCTGACATTCAAATGGCATTTAACGTCAACTGGCCGACAATTGCAATGTTGGGCGGATGTCATACAAAAAGAAAACCCCGCCGTAGCGGGGTTTTCCTGTACGTGGCTGCTGGACTGGCTTACATGCCCATATCCATGCCGCCCATGCCGCCCATGCCACCGCCAGGAGCGGGTGCATCTTCCTTCGGCAGCTCGGCCACCATGGCATCGGTGGTCAGCATCAGGCCGGCGATCGACGCGGCATGTTGCAGTGCCGAGCGGGTCACCTTGGCTGGGTCCAGCACGCCCATTTCGACCATGTCGCCGTATTCACCGGTGCCGGCGTTGTAACCGAAGTTACCCTTGCCTTCCAGCACCTTGTTGATGACAACCGAAGGCTCGTCGCCTGCATTGGCAACAATCTGGCGCAGCGGCGCTTCGATGGCCTTCAGCACGATCTTGATACCGGCGTCCTGGTCGTGGTTGGCACCCTTGAGGGTGTCCAGTGCAGCACGGGCACGCAGCAGGGCTACGCCACCGCCGGCAACAATGCCTTCTTCCACGGCGGCGCGGGTAGCGTGCAGGGCATCTTCCACGCGGGCCTTCTTTTCCTTCATTTCGACTTCAGTGGCTGCGCCAACCTTGATCACGGCAACACCGCCGGCCAGCTTGGCCTTGCGCTCTTGCAGCTTTTCGCGGTCGTAGTCGCTGGTCGACTCTTCGATCTGGGCGTTGATCTGGGCAACACGTGCCTTGATCGCGGCGTCCTGGCCGGCGCCGTCGATGATGGTGGTGTTTTCCTTGCCGATTTCCACGCGCTTGGCTTGGCCGAGGTCGGTCAGCGAGGCCTTTTCCAGGGTCAGGCCGACTTCTTCAGCGATCACGGTGCCGCCGGTCAGGATGGCGATATCTTCCAGCATGGCCTTGCGACGATCGCCAAAGCCAGGCGCCTTCACGGCAACAACCTTCAGGATGCCACGAATGGTGTTGACCACCAGGGTAGCCAGCGCTTCGCCTTCCACGTCTTCGGCGATGATCAAGAGCGGACGACCCGACTTGGCCACTTGCTCCAGTACCGGCAGCAGATCGCGGATATTGCTGATCTTCTTGTCGAACAGCAGCACGAAGGGGTTTTCCAGCGAAGCGATCTGCTTTTCCGGATTGTTGATGAAGTAGGGGCTCAGGTAGCCGCGGTCGAACTGCATGCCTTCCACGGTGTCGAGCGAGTTTTCCAGCGAGGAGCCGTCTTCGACAGTGATCACGCCTTCCTTGCCGACCTTGTCCATGGCGTCGGCAATGATCTTGCCGATATCTTCGTCGCTATTGGCCGAAATCGAACCAACCTGGGCGATTTCCTTGGAGGTGGTAGTGGGCTTGGCGATATTCTTCAGCTCGGCAACCAGGGCAACCACAGCCTTGTCGATACCGCGCTTCAGATCCATCGGGTTCATGCCGGCGGCAACGAACTTCATGCCTTCGTGCACGATGGCCTGGGCCAGCACAGTGGCGGTAGTGGTGCCGTCACCGGCGATGTCGGAGGTCTTGGAAGCCACTTCCTTGACCATCTGGGCGCCCATGTTCTCGAACTTGTCCTTCAGTTCGATTTCCTTGGCGACCGAAACGCCGTCCTTGGTGATGGTGGGCGAGCCGTAGGAACGCTCCAGTACCACATTGCGGCCTTTCGGGCCCAGGGTTACCTTGACCGCATCGGCCAGGATATTGACGCCAACGACCATGCGGGCACGGGCGGAATCACCGAATTTGACTTCTTTAGCTGCCATTTTAACTCTCCAGATTCATTTCACTGCGGCCCGCGGAAGGCTTTGCGCGCCTACCGTCTCCCGCAAAGGGAAAAGGGCCGGGGATGAGGATGTTCGAAAAAGCGTCGCGAAAGCGCCTTACGCTTCTACGACACCCATGATGTCTTCTTCGCGCATCACCAGCAGTTCATTGCCATCAACCTTGACGGTCTGGCCGCTGTACTTGCCGAAGATCACCTTGTCGCCGGCCTTGACCTGCAGGGCGCGGACCGAACCGTTTTCCATGATCTTGCCGGTGCCGATGGCAACCACTTCGCCCATATCAGGCTTTTCAGCGGCATTGCCAGGCAGAACGATGCCCGAGGCAGTCTTTTCTTCGGCTTCGACACGCTTGATTACGACGCGGTCGTGCAGGGGACGAATCTTCATGGTTTGCTCCTGTGGGGATCTGTTTTGAATGCCGTAACAGGCAAATTACTTAACTTCTGAAATCTGCTGTTAGCACTCACGGCTAACGAGTGCTAATAATATGGCCGCCGCTTGGCCATTTCAAGAGTGGCCGCATCAAGTTTGTTCAAGGGAGTTGAGAATGCAGAATCAGCAGTGGCTGGAGCGTAGCCGACGTTCCGTCTGGCATCCGTGTACCCAGATGAAGCAACACGAGCGACTGCCCATCGTGCCGATCGAGCGCGGCGAAGGCGCCTGGCTGATCGATTTCGACGGACAGCGTTATTTCGACGGGGTGAGTAGCTGGTGGGTGAATCTGTTCGGCCATGCCAATCCGCGCATGAATGCGGCGATTCTCGACCAGATGGGCAAGCTGGAGCATGTGATTCTGGCCGGCTTCACCCAGCGCCCGGTGGTGGAACTATCAGAAAAACTGGCCGAGCTGACCGGCCTTGGTCATGCCTTCTATGGCTCGGATGGCGCCAGCGCGACGGAAATTGCCCTGAAGATGTCGTTTCATTACTGGCAGAACGTCGGGCGGCGCGACAAAACGGGTTTTGTCAGCCTGCAAAACAGCTATCACGGCGAAACCCTGGGGGCGCTTTCCGTCACCGATGTGCCCCTGTTCAGCGCCACCTATGCGCCCTTATTACGTACTACGCATCGTGTGATGTCGCCCGACTGGCGTCTGGCCGAGCAGGGGGAAAGCGCTGAGCAATACGCGCACCGTGCTGCCGATGCGCTGGAGGCCCTGTTCCAGCGCGAAGCGGACCGGCTTGCCGCCATGATTGTCGAGCCGCTGTGCCAGGCCGCCACCGGCATGGCCATGTATCACCCGGTATATCTGCAACGGGTAAGGGCTTTGTGCGACAGCTATCAGGTACATCTGATTGCCGACGAGATCGCCATGGGCTTTGGTCGCACCGGTACCCTGTTTGCCTGCGAGCAGGCGGCGATCCGGCCTGATTTCATCTGCTTGTCCAAGGGCATTACCGGCGGCTATCTGCCGCTGTCGGCTGTGCTGACCCGCGACGAAGTCTACGCGGCTTTCTATGACGACGAGGTCGGTCGCGGCTTTCTGCATTCACACAGCTATACCGGCAATGCACTGGCCTGCCGCGCCGCGCTCGAAGTGCTGGCGATCTTCGCCGACGATGATGTGCTGGCGCAAAACCGCCGCAAGGCTGACGCCTGCGCGCCACAGTTTGCCGCGGTGGCAAATCACCCGCGCGTGCGCCATGCGCGCCAGCTTGGCATGATCTGGGCGTTTGATGTGATCGATGCCAAGCCGGGTTTTGCCGGTCGCTGGTTTGAGGCGGCTTTGGCGCGCGGGCTTTTGCTTCGCCCGGTCGGCAATACCGTGTATGTTATGCCGCCGTATGTGGCGAGCAGCGCAGAGCTTGGGCAGGTTTTCGCCGCTCTGGCGCAGTTGCTCGATAGCGGCCTGTGTTGATGGGCCTCGACAAGCCGCTGTTTGCCTATCTATAAAAACAAACTAGCTATCGACGTTTCCTACCCATGATGCTTGCCCTCAATGTCCCAGAGCCGATTACCGGCCGGAGCATTTCAGTCGAAACCAATCCCAAGGCCGTCAAGGCATGGCTGGTGTCGCTGCCGCCGGCCAATCTGAATGAGTCGGCGCGGGCCATCTTCGATGCGCTCACTTCACTAAATCGGGTCAAGCTGCCGGTGGACGACCGCCTGAAGCTGCTTGAGCATTATCAGGTAGCCATCGACCTGCTCGATGCGCCGCTTGAGGCAAGCTATGCCTCGGCGGCCTTGCCGGCCAAGGAAAAGAGCAAGCAGATCGCTCAGCTGGCGCGCAATCTGCAGCTGGAGATGGCCAATGGTTACAAGCTGGTGCTGCTGGAGCGGCTTGGCGCGCGGTTTGGCTTTGGCAACAAGCAGGTGCCGGAGCTGATCCAGAAGCTGATGATGGTGTACCAGAAGCTGATGTGGGTGTGCTGCAAGAGTTATGCACCGGTGCCGGCTGGAGTCTGGTCCGAGGTGCATACGCTGTTTCACCATGCCATCCAGAACAAGCTGATCGATTTGCCGGAAATGCCCGACCAGCCGGCGCGTACCATAGGCGGGTATTACAAGCAGATCTTGTTACTGGCGCTCTCAGATCCATATCGCTACCACCCGGCCGAGCACGACAAGATCAACGACCTGATCAAGAGCTACGGTCAGGCTGCGCAATTTCAGCCCTTGGGCAAGACGCCCAATCCGGCCGGGTTCTTTCTGATCCGGCTCGATAGCGATGCGCCGCCGGTGTTTTTGGGGCAAAAGCCGTTCGATGTGCAGGCCAGCAATGCCATCTTGCTCGACACGATGGAAATGGCGAAATTGCTGCACAAGGCGCTGCACTCGGTAGAACTGAAGCTGGCCACCACCAGCGACAAGGCCAAGGCGCAGGCGTGGATAGATCTGCTGCGCCGGGTCACCCGGCAGTGGAGCATCGCGCCCAAGCGAGTGTTCCAGCGCATTCTGGCCAATAGCCTGGTGTCGGTGACGGTGGGCATGCGCATGACTGCCTTCCATATCAACGACGCACGCCCGATGCTGCAGCCGGTGGTGCTCGATGGCTCAGTGCTCGATGGAGAGGGGCCGGTGTCGCTGGGTGGCAGTCATTACGGCGCACCCGATGAATGGGTGGTGCTCAACGAAAGTCCGGGGGGCTACGCCTTGCGCCTCAAGCCGATCCCGCAGAACTGCCTGTACCGGGTTGGCGATATGGTTGGTGTGCGCGCACCGGGTCAGGCGGAATGGATGGTGGGTTGCATCCGCTGGCTGCAAACCTCTGCCGAGGTCGATGCCCTGGAAATCGGTGTGCAGATTCTGGCGCCCAAGGCCGAGCCGGCCATGGTGCGGCCAAGCATTACGCACGAGCAGGCGAGTTTTCAGCCCTGTCTGCTCTTGCCTGAGGTCGCGGCCATCAAGCAACCGCCGCTGCTGGCGGCACCGCGCGGCACGTTCGGGCCCATGCGCGAGCTGATCGTATTTACCGATGATGTCGAGCTGATTCTGCGAGCGACACGGCTGAGCGAGCAGGCGATAGGCTACGAGCTGTTCGAGTATCAGACTGGCACAGCCAATCACTGAGCCGGCACGGGCGCGGCATGCGGCTGCGCCAGTTCAGCCAGGCTGATCTCGAGCGAAGCATCGATACCGGCAAATCGCTGCGCCAGCGCTGTCTGGACCGGGTCGCCCGGATGATGGCTCGCCAAGGGGTGCGTTACCAACAGCTGGTACATCTCGCGCAACATGATGCGCTCCAGCGCGGTCGACAGTACCCAGCCCTCGTCGCGGGTGGATTGCACCCAGCCTTTTTCCTGCATCAGTTGCAGCAACTCATGCAGCTCATCCTGCCCTAGCGCCAGCGCGCGGCGCAGCCGGTCCAGCGACGGCGTGCTGCCCTCGCAGCGCGCCGCCTCGAGCCTGAACAGAATGCGCACGGCGTCCTGTACCCGCTGGCCGGGGTGTTGGCGTTTGCGCCAGGCCTGGCCGTGCCAGTAGGACAGGCTGGCACTGATCACCGCGCCGCCGAGCACGATGGTCCAGACGAGATACAGCCAGAGCAGGAAAATCGGAAAGCTGGCAAAGGCGCCATAGATCAGCTTGAACGAGGCAAATTTCTTCACATACCAGCCGAACAGATTCTTCATCAGCCACAGGGCAAAGGTGGCTGCTGCAGCGGCGGCCAGTGCATGGCGTGGCGGCACCGGGCAGTTGGGCACGGCGCGGTACAAGAGATGCAGGCCGGCGAGCGCCAGAATGGCCGAGCCGCTATTGACCAAGGTGGCCAGCATCGGCCCGCGATCGGCGATCCAGCCGGTCAGCGACAGGCTGATGCCCATCAATACCGGCCCGAGTGTCAGCACCGCCCAGTAGGTCATGGTCTTGGTCAGCCAGTTGCGCTGACGTTTGACGCGCCAGATACGGTTGAAAGTGCGGTCTATGGTGGCCATCATCGCCAATGCGGTTACGCCGAGCGACAGCATGCCGACGGCGGTCAGGCGGTCGGCATTGTCGGTGAACTGGCGCATATACACGCTGATCACCTTGCCGGCAGCGTCTGGTACCAGATTGCTGAGCAGGAAGGCTTTGAAGTGGCCGGAGAATTCCTGGAACATCGGAAATGCCGATACCACCATCAGGGTGATGGTCAGAAACGGAATCAGTGCCACCAGGGTGGTGAAGGTCAGGCTGCCGGCTGCCTCCAGGCAACGATCATCGCGCAGCCGCCGCAGGATGAACATGCAAAAGTCCAGCGGCGCCGGCAGGCGGCTGATCAAATGGTGGCGATAGTCCGAAAGGCTGGGCATAAGCGGCGCGGGCGAGGCAAAGCCTTATAATAACGGACTATTGCTGTCGTCCCTTGCGATTCCATGTCGCTCGCATAGCCGGCGCGCCAGTGCGGCTTATCGCAAGAGCCATTCACGAAAGAGGTCAATGCTCGATATCCTGATTCTTTATTACTCGCGCCATGGTGCCACCCGCCAGCTGGCCCAGCTGATTGCCCGGGGCGTCGAGTCGGTGCCGGGCTGTAGCGCGCGCCTGCGCACCGTGCCGGCGGTATCCACGGTGGTCGAAGCGAGCGCGCCGTCTGTACCCGATGCGGGCGCCCCCTATGTGGAACTGGCCGATCTGGCGCAATGCGCCGGGCTGGCGCTGGGCAGCCCCACCCGCTTCGGCAATATGGCGGCGCCGCTCAAGTATTTTCTCGACACCACCTCGAATGACTGGCTGGCCGGCAATCTGATCGGCAAGCCTGCCTGTGTGTTTACCAGTACCAGCAGCCAGCACGGTGGCAATGAATCCACCTTGCTCAGCATGATGTTGCCGCTTTTGCACCATGGCATGGCGATTATCGGCCTGCCGTATAGCGAGCCGGCGCTGAGTCATACCAGCGGCGGCGGCTCACCCTATGGTGCCAGCCATATTGCGGGGGCTGACGGTCGGCGCCCGATCGACGAGCACGAAAAAGCCCTGGCCATTGCCATGGGCAAGCGTCTGGCAGAAACCGCGCTCAAGCTGGCGAGGCCGCTATGAGCCCGATGCTGCGCCACGCGCGCAATGCCACCCTGGCGGGTCTGATCGCGCTGTTTGCCCTGTGCGTGGTATGGGAAGCCTGGCTGGCGCCACTGCGCAGCGGCTCGCTGTTGTGGATCAAGGGCCTGCCCTTGCTGCTGCCGCTGTCCGGCGTGATGCGCGGCCGCCGCTATACCTATCAGTGGCTGTGCATGTTTATCCTGATCTGGTTTGTCGAAGGGGTGATGCGCGGCTGGGCCGACCATGGCACGCGGCGCTATCTGGCCCTGCTGGAGGTGGCGTTGAGCATTTGGATCTTTGCCGGCGCCATGGTGTTTGCCCGCTTCAGCCGCCCTGCGCCATGACCCCCTGGCCGTTGTTACGTTTGCTATCGCACGATACCTTCCGTTCCGGTACCGAGCTGGCGCAATTGCTGGGCGTGTCGCGTGCCAGCATCTCGCTTGCCCTCAAGGATGCCGGTGACTTGGGCGTGCCGGTGCAGTCGATCAAGGGGCGCGGCTACCGTCTCGGCCGGCCTCTGGTGTGGCTGGACGAAGCGGGTGTAGCGCGACGCATGGGCAGTGCTGCGCGCTACTTCGATATCAAGCTGTTCGACGAAATCGACAGCACCAATAGCGCCTTGATGGCTGCCGCGCAGCAGGGCGCGCCATCGGGCATGGTCTATGCTGCCGAGCGGCAAAGCGCCGGGCGTGGCCGGCGCGGTCGGCAATGGCAGGGCGAATTCGGCGGCAGTCTGATGTGTTCGCTATTGTGGCGCTTCAATCTGGGCGTGGCCGATTTGTCCGGCCTGAGCCTGGCGGTGGGATTGGTGGTGGCGCGTGCGCTCGATCGCCTGGGCATTGCCGGTGCCGCATTGAAGTGGCCCAATGATATTGTCTGCAGTGAGGGCAAGCTTGGCGGCATCCTGATCGAACTATCGGGCGATGCACTGGGCCCCTCGGCCGTGGTGATCGGTATCGGTCTGAATCTGCGCCTGTCGGCGGCCTTGCGCGCCGGACTCGATCAGGCCGCTTTCGATCTGGCCGGTCTGGGCTTTGCCGGCGATCGCAATGATCTGCTGGCGGCGCTGCTACTTGAGTTTGCCGACTTGCTGCCGCAATTCGAGCAAGGCGGCTTTGCGCCACTGCGCGCCGAGTGGGAAGCGCGCCACGCCATGCAGGGCCAGGCCGCGCGCCTGCTCTTGCCCAATGGCGACGTGCTCGATGGCGCAGCGCTCGGTGTGGCCGATGATGGGGCGCTGCGTTTTGCCGCGCATGATGGCGAACGGCGGGTACACGCCGGCGAAGTCAGCTTGAGGAGAAAAAATTGAGCAAACCGGTACTGCTGCTCGATGCCGGCAACAGCCGCCTGAAATGGGCGCTGGCCAGCCAGGATGGCTGGCTGTGCGAAGGCGTTGCCGAATACGACACGCTGGAGCCGTTCGCGGTGACCCTGTTGTCGCACCCGCCGGCGAGCATGGCGCTGGCCTGCAATGTGGCCGGGCCGCACACTGCGCAATTGGTCCAGGAACTGCTCAGCCCCTTGCATATCGACTGGTTGCGGCCTTCGGCCCGTCAGGCGGACCTGAGCAACGGCTATCGCGATCCGGCCCAGCTGGGGGCGGATCGCTGGGCGGCCCTGATCGGCGCCCATGCGCGCTCACCGGGCGACACCGTGGTGGTGGTGGCCGGCACGGCGATGACGGTGGATGCCTTGACCGAAGAGGGCGAATTCCTCGGCGGGGTGATCGTGCCCGGCTTTAATCTGATGCGCCAGGCGCTGGCCAAGGGTACCGCCGACCTTGGCTTGCCCGAAGGGGAGGTGAGCGATTTTCCGCGCGCCACTGGCGAGGCGATCGTCAACGGTGCCTTGCTGGCCCTGGTGGGCGCCATCGAGCAGATGCGCATGCGTCTGTTTGCACGGCAGCGCCGCCCGGTCAGGGTGTTGCTGTCCGGAGGCGATGCACCGCGACTGGCGCCCTTGCTGGCGCCGATGCTGGCGCAAGCCTTGCTGACTGTTGATAATCTGGTGCTGCATGGCCTGCACCGCCTGGCCTTTTCTCCTTCCGACCGGAAAAACACGCAATGAAATGGCTGTTTGCCTTGCTCGTCTTTGCCAATCTGGGTTTCTGGGCCTATGCCCGACTGGATGCGCCGCCCGCCCCGAACGACTGGAAGGGGAGGGAAATCAATGCTGGCAAGCTGGCCTTGGTGCCCATCGCCGCGGTGAGACCGGCTGCGGCGGCAGAGCTGGCCAAGCCGGAGGCGATTGATGGCAAGGCGGTGGATGGCAAGCCTGCCGACAAACCGGCCGAGAAAACCGCCGAGGCGGCGCCAGCCAAGCCAGAACCTGCCCCGCCGGCCAAGCCGGTCGAGCAGGCCGCCAAAAAGGACGAAAAGCTGGTGTGTTTTGCCTGGCGCGGCATTCTGGCGGACGATATGCCCAATGTGCGTAAAAAGCTCGCCTCGCTCAAGCTGGGGGGCGATACCCATCTGCAAGAGCCCGAGGGCGAGGCGAAAGTGCGCTACTGGGTGTATATCCCGCCGCGCGCCAGCAATGCCGAGGCCCAGCACAAGGCTGATGAACTGAAGAGCCTTGGCGTCAGCGATTACTTCCTGGTCAATGACGGCAGCAAATGGCAGAACGCCATCTCGTTGGGCCTGTTTGCCAACCGCGATTCGGCCGAGCGCCGTTTGAAAGCAATCCGCGATCAGGGCGTGCGCTCAGCGCAAATGCAAGAACGAAACGAGGGCAATGCCGGCAACACCCTGGTGTTGAAGCATGTCGCCAAATCGGCCAAGCCCGAGCTGGAAAAGGCTGCCCAGGGGTTTCGGGGTAGCTCGATCGGCGACACGGCGTGCTGATCTGATAGACGTAACCGCGTTGCTTGCCGGACATCGGCGGGTCTGATTGGGTGTGGCAGGGCGGCCCGTGCCCGCTTCGCCCTGCCTGGCTTTCCACGTGTTGGCGGCGGGTTCGCCCTTAAAGCAAGCCGCTCAGGCGCCGCGCTTTACAAACATCAAATCCCACACGCCATGGCCAAGATTCAGCCCGCGCTGCTCGAACTTGGTTAACGGGCGCCAGTCCGGGCGTGGTGCGAAACCATCCGCGGTATTGCGCAATTCGCTATTGGCGCCGAGCACTTCCAGCATCTGCACTGCATAGTCTTCCCAGTCGGTCGCCATATGGATATAGGCGCCGGGCTTGAGCTTTTTCAGGATGCCGGCAACAAAGGCAGGCTGAACCAGGCGGCGCTTGTGGTGGCGTTTTTTGGGCCAAGGGTCGGGGAAGTAAAGGTGAAAACCGTCGAGCGACTCGTCAGCCAGCATATGGGCCAGCACTTCCACCGCATCGTGGCGGATGATGCGTAGATTGCTGAGCTGCTTTTCATCGATCAGCTTGTACAGATTGCCCACGCCGGGCCCATGCACCTCGATGCCGATAAAGTCGGTATCGGGCCTTGCCGCCGCAATCTCGCTGGTGGCACCGCCCATGCCGAAGCCGATTTCCAGCACCTTGGGTGCATCGCGGCCAAAGGCCTGGGCCAAGTCCAGCACCTCATGCCGGAATTCGATGCCCCAGCGCGGCATGCCTTCTTCCAGCGCGCGGGTCTGCGCCTCGGAAAAATGCCCCTGGCGCAGCACAAAGCTGCGGATATGGCGGTGTTGTGGGTTTTCCATGAATGGTGGGTCTTATGAAGGTAGAAGGGGCGGCGCAGGCCAAGGTGCAAACAACCGGTCTGCACGACACGTGGCGACGCGCAATTACCCTCGATTATATCGCCCAGCCGGCGGCCGCGCCTTGCCCGAACTCAGGCGGCGGTGAACGGATCGAACTTTTACGAAATGGCTGCACGATTGGCGCGTTCATTCCGAGCTTCCCTGAAAGCGCGCACGGCCCGGTGCAGCGACCCGGTTCGGGGCTGCGCACAGGCCGTCCATAAAGCTTTCAGGATAATGCGTTGTTTCGCTGGCGATGCGCTCGCTGGCTAAAAGCCGTCGCGTGTCACTTGCGGCAGGAAGGATTCCACCGTACCCAGATCGAGCGCCTGCCCCTGGGTCAGCGTGCCATAGGCGTAGACCCGGCCATCCTTGATTGCCAGCCAATTTCCCGACTGCGGATATTCGCGGTAGTAATAGCCACCAGCGCTGAGCATGACCCGGCCACGATTGCTGAATAGCGTGGGATAGCTTGCCTCGGCCCAATTGAACAGGCGATCTTCGGTACGTATGCCATTTACGCTATAAAACGGCGATTTCGACAGGGCGGCTTTATCGTCTTCGCGCAAATAGGTATTCGGATAGTCATACATGCCGGAAGACATCAAGGCCTTGTGGTCGCAGCTTGGCAATTGTTGATCGCAACCGGGTGGATGTGGTAAACCCATGGCATGACCCAGTTCATGGCCGAGGCCGCCGGTCCAGCGATCAAACTCAAACTGCCATTGGTGCTTGCATTCGTTCACACCGGTGGCGGCGCCAGACAGGCCGTCAACATCCCCTTGTCCCATGATGGTAATTCCCGTGGTACCGGCACCAATATTGTTCTGGGTGCCACATTGCTGCAGTACTGCGGCATACACCACCCAGGTATAGTCAGGGTCGTTATATTTCCACGGCACGCATTTGCTTAATTCTTCGGAAATGGTATCCCAGGGCCGAGCCTGGAAATATCGTTCCGGCAGGCTGGATTTGCACACTTCCACATCGCTCGATGCAATGGAAAAGGTTTTTCCGCCAAGTTGCTTGCGCGACCATTCTTGCAGGTCGATGGTAATGCGCCGGATATTGTCGGTCAGCGTGGTATTTGCCACCTTGTCCGCCGGCAAAAATAGCACCAGGCGCACACCGCTTGCTGCGGGTGCCGCCTGGCCAGGCAAAGCCTGAAGCATGAAAATCAATAAGCAATATATGTGTTTCAATCTATGCCCCAACGGTATGCAATAAGTGCGCTATCTGCGTTCACCGTATCCCCTCCCCAGGGAATACGGCAGCAACGATGATAGGTCGGGATGCGCTGCCGCGCAGCTAAGCATCGCTAACGCTGCTTAATCGTGTGCTAAGCGGAACGGTTTAGAACACGGTCAACGTTTTAGTGAATGCCGATGGTTTCCGCGGAGAGCCTGTTTGCCCTTGGTGGCGCCGAGCATCGCAGTCCAGGTCGGGAGAAGGTGAGGGGCGATCGGGCAGGGCTCCAGGAATACTGGTTTGGGCAGGCGCGTGATTGATGGGGCTTGTGTCCCCGATTGGGATGAGTTTGTGCCTTATAAGGGAGGCAATGCATATGATTGTTGCTGCACTATGGGCAGGACGAGAGCAGGCTCCAGCAGTGGCGTGGAGCTGCCCGATACGATTTGCGGCGAAGGCCGTAAGGCCAAATTGCGGTGAAATATGCGATGGAGGCGAATATGAAGGCGCGGCATAATCATGCCTCTGGGGATTGGATTTCGATTGCAATGTTGGCTTTTTCAGAGCTATCGAAAGCTGCGATATATATCGAAACTAGACCTGTCGCGAGCGGGGTAAATATGAGCGCCGGGATATAGTGTTCTATGAAAGCAATGGTCGCCGCGGTGGAGCTTGCGGAAACGATGCCATAGCGAACAACCGGTTCGAGCCTTGGAAGTGCGAGCTTCAGTCGGATGCGACTTGTTGCTAAATAGCCGAGGCAGATAGCCAGGACAAAGTACGCAGTGCTGAGCAATACCAGCTCGGCCTGATCGTTTTTGGCGCAGGCGGAAATATCAGTTTCTGAAATCTCCGCGGCAAACATTGCTCCAACGATCGCGGCGCATAGCGAAAACCCGGCAAGAATATAACCCGATGCACGCAAACGTGGTTTCAGCTGCATTATCCGCCAATCATCCCCGTAGTCGGCGAACTCGGGCTGGCCGAATACAGCTTGCGTGGCATGCGCCCGGCCAGAAAGGCTTCGCGGCCGGCTTCCACGCCGAGCTTCATGGCGCGGGCCATGCGGATCGGGTCTTGCGCGGCGGCGATTGCCGTGTTCATCAGCACGCCATCGCAGCCCAGTTCCATGGCAATGGCGGCGTCCGATGCGGTGCCCACGCCAGCGTCGACAATTACCGGCACCTTGGCCGATTCGATGATCAGCTTCAGATTCCATGGGTTGAGAATGCCCATGCCCGAGCCGATCAGGCTGGCCAGCGGCATGATGGCGCAGCAGCCGATTTCTTCCAGCTGGCGGGCCATGATCGGGTCGTCCGAGCAGTACACCATCACATCGAAGCCGTCTTTCACCAGGGTTTCGGCCGCTTTCAGGGTTTCGCTCATATTCGGGAACAGGGTGTGCGCGTCGCCCAGCACTTCCAGTTTCACCAGCTTGTGGCCATCGAGCAGCTCACGCGCCAGGCGCAGGGTGCGCACCGCCTCGTCGGCGCTGTAGCAGCCGGCAGTATTGGGCAGATAGGTGAATTGGCTGGGCGGCAGATAGTCGAGCAGGCTAGGCGCATTGGCATCCTGGCCAATATTCACCCGGCGGATGGCGACCGTGACGATCTGGGCGCCCGAGGCATCAATCGCGGCGCGGGTTTCGGCAAAATCCTTGTATTTGCCGGTACCTACCAGCAGGCGTGAATGGTATTCGGTATCGGCGATGCGAAACGGCTTGCTCATGATCGGCTTCCTGCTTGGGGGAAATGGGCAGGATTTTAACCGAGGCGAGCGGTGACAGGTCGTTCCGGCGTGCGGCTTGGGTCGGTTTGTTCCAAGGTTTGGCCGCCTCATGCCCATGCCTGGCGAATTCATCGCATGACTGCGGCGAGCTGTGGTGGGGATTTGCGACGATGTTTCCAGCGCCCAATAACGGTCGCAGTTTCATTCGAGGAGAGTCCCATGCCCTATCGCTATTTACTGCTGATTTGTCTTGCCGCCGGCCAAGCCCATGCATTTACCAATATTGAGCTATCTGGAAAGCCGAAGGAATTCATTACCGCCGAATCTACCAGCAAGCCTTTATTGCCGACTTTGCAGGAAAACATCCCGGAGGGCTGGTCGGTGGTGTTGCGCGGCGAGCCCGTTGCGCCGCCTGCGGTGCAGGTGCAGGGCGGTGCGACCTGGCTGGAGAATCTCGATAAAGTCGGGCGCGATGCGAATCTGCACTTTCGTATCGATGCGCGGGAGATGCGGGTAGTCGTCGAACAGGCGAATGGCGGTTGAGGCGCAAAAGACTATTTGGCGGGAGGTATGCGGGTGTTCTGGTCATGAACCAGCAGCCAGCGCTTGCCGCGCCGCTCAAATAGCAATGTCAGGTAGTAGTCGAGGTGATAAGGCTGCCTGGCCTCATCCACGTCGTCATAACCCACTTTCAGGGTGGCCCAGCCAACGGCTCCGCGTTGTGCCTGGGTCACTATCTGGTAGGTCCATTTCCAGTCGGTTTCGCTCAACCAGTCCCGCATGGCTTCGCGGTATTGTTGTGCGCTATCGCTGAGTCGACCATTGGGCAGGATCAGCGTCAGCTTGCCGCTATCCGGCACCGTGTCGAACAGGGCACTGCTGTCGCGCCGGTCGATGGCATCCAGGTGCCTTTGCAGGGTTTGGGCGAAATGGCTCTCAGCCTGTGCGGGTAAAGCGGCATGCAAGGCGCAGGCAAAGGCGAATACAGAGAGGCAAGAACGCATGGTGGTCGGCTTTATTGGTGGGAGGGGGCAGAGCTAGGCCTAGCCGCCGCCAACGGCAACCACGATTTCCAACTTGTCGCCGGCTGCCAGCATCGTGCCGCCATGCAGGCTTTTCGGCACGATCTCGCCATTGCGTTCAATGGCAATACGGCGGCCGGTGTGGCCCAGTTGCTCGATCAGGCCCGATAGCGTCAGTTCGGCAGGAATCTGGCGGGTTTCGCCATTGACGGTAATGGTTATCACGCGGGTATCTCTGTTTGCAGAATTCAGGCTTGCGAAGCGGGGCCTTTGAGGCGCTGGATGCGCACCACGGTTTCCAGGCTGCGCAGCGACTGCATCACGCGGGCCAGATGGCCACGGTTTTCCACCTGCACGGTAAAGGCGATCTCGGTGTAGTCGTCGCCCTTGTCCTGGTTGCTCTCCATACGCACATTGTCGATATTGGCGCCGCCTTCGGAGATGGCGGCGGCAATCTGCGCCAGCACGCCACGTTCATGCATGGCCAGTACCTTGATCGGTACATCGAACAATTTGCCGGATGAGACATCCCACTCCACTTCCAGCAGCTTTTCCGGGTCGAGGCGGCCGTTGCGGACGATTTGCGGGCAGTCGTGGGTGTGGATCACTAGACCCTGGCCCTGCTTGATCAGGCCAATGATCGGGTCGCCCGGAATCGGGTTGCAGCAGCGGGCAAACTGCACCGCCACGCCTTCGCTGCCTCGGATCAGGATGGGCCCGGTCTTGCCCTCGCCCTCGGCCAACAGGCCGGCGAGGGTGAGCAGGCGCTGTGCCACTACCACGCCAAGGCGCTTGCCCAGGCCGATATCGGCCAGCACCTCGTCGCGCTTGCTGGGCGCGTTTTCGCGCAGATAGCGATCCCAGGCGTCTTGCGGCAATTCGATGCTGTCATTGAGCAGGCCGCGCACGGCCTGGGCCAGCAGGCGCTCGCCCAGCTGCACCGCCTCTTCATAGCGCATGGTTTTGATGAAGTGGCGGATATGCGAGCGCGCCTTGCCGGTCACCACGAAATTGAGCCAGCCCGGATTGGGGCGGGCATGGGCGGCGGTGACGATATCCACCTGATCGCCGGTCTTCAGCACACTGCGCAGCGGCACCAGATCGTAATTGATGCGGGCGGCAATGCAGCGGTTGCCGATATCCGAATGCACCGCATAGGCAAAGTCCACCGCGGTTGAGCCCTGCGGCAGGGTGAGGATCTTGCCCTTGGGGGTGAAGACATACACCTCGCCGGGGAACAGGTCGACCTTGATATGTTCGAGAAACTCCACCGAGTCGCCCGACATCGACTGGATTTCCAGCAAAGACTGCAGCCACTGGTGGGTTTTTTTCTGCACATCGCCAAAGCCTTCGTCGCCGGACTTGTACATCCAGTGCGAGGCCACGCCCGATTGCGCCACCTTGTGCATATCGTGGGTGCGGATCTGCACCTCGATCGGCGTGCCATAGGGGCCGGACAGCGCGGTATGCAGGCTCTGGTAGCCGTTCGGCTTCGGTATGGCGATATAGTCCTTGAAGGTGCCGGGGCGCGGCTTGTACAGGCCATGCAAGGTGCCGAGCGATAGATAGCAGGTCGGCACATCCTTGACGATGACGCGAAAGCCGTAGATATCCAGCACTTCGGAAAAGCTCAGCTGCTTTTCCTGCATCTTGCGGTAGATGCTGGCCAGGTGTTTTTCGCGGCCGTAGATGGTGGCCTCGATGCCGGCTTCGGCCATCTTCAGCTTGATGGCGTCGAGTATCTTGCCCACCACCTCGCGGCGATTGCCGCGCGCCGATTTGAGCGCCTTGCTCAGCACCTCGTAACGCTTCGGATGCAGGTAGCGAAAGCTCCAGTCTTCCAGTTCCTGGTAAATGGCATGCAGGCCGATGCGGTTGGCAATCGGTGCGTAGATTTCCAGCGTCTCGTTGGCAATGCGCTTTTGCTTGTCTTCGCGCATGGCATCGAGCGTGCGCATATTGTGCAAACGGTCGGCCAGCTTCACCAGAATGACGCGCACATCGCGCGCCATCGCCATCAGCATCTTGCGAAAGTTTTCGGCCTGCGCTTCTTCCTTGCTCTGGAATTCCAGCTTTTCCAGCTTTGACAGGCCGTCGACCAGATCGGCAATATGCTTGCCGAAGCGCTCGCTCAATTCCAGCTTGGAGACGCCGGTGTCTTCCATCACATCATGCAGGAAGGCGGCAGACAGGGCCTGCGCGTCCAGATGCAGGTCGGCCAGGATATCGGCCACCGCCAGTGGATGGGTGATATACGGCTCGCCGCTGCGCCGCGCCTGGGTCTTGTGGCATTCGGCGCTGAAGCGGAAGGCGGCTACCAGGCCGGGCAGATCGTCCGGTTTCAGATAGGCCGCTGCCTTGGCGAACAGGGTGTTCGCATCCCGCGCCACGCTGGTGGCGTATTCGTCGGGTACCGGCAGTTCAGCGGCGCTGATCATATTTACAAGCCTAGGCTGGCACGCCAGAGGCACAAAAAGCGGGCCGGGCCCGCTTTTGCCTTGGCGCGGCCGCTTAGCTGCGGGCGCGATTGAGAATCTCGATACCGATCTTGCCGGCGGCCAGCTCGCGCAGTGCCAGCACGGTCGGCTTGTCACGGCCGGGCGCCTCAACCAGCGGGGAGGAGCCGTTCGCCAGCTGGCGGGCGCGGTAGGCGGCAACCAGGGTCAGGTCGAAACGGTTGGGAACGCGGTCGAGACAGTCTTCTACGGTGATACGGGCCATGATGGGTGCTCCAGAAAAAAGCGCATTGCTTGCTAAAAAATACGGCGTACGGCTAAGTCAAAAACCACTTCAAACTCAGATCTTGAACCACAGGGAACATGGAGGACTCGGACGAAAGCGAGGCTCACACTGACTGTGGTTCAAGCCGTGACGTTCTTGGTGCGAACCTCAGCCCTTTTGCAGGCTGGCGATCAGCTCGGCATGGCGTTCGGCCTGAGCGGCCATGCGGCAGCGCTCGGCGCGGACAATGCCGATGATGTCGCGCACGGCGATGTCGATATGTTCGTTGATGATCACATAGTCAAACGAGCTGACCTGGGCGATCTCGCCGCGGGCATTGGCCAGCCGGCGCAGGATGGCCTCCTCGCTATCGGTGCCACGGCCGCGCAGGCGCTGCTCCAGTACTTCGGATGACGGTGGCAGGATGAAGATGCCGACCGCATCAGGAAAAGTGCGGCGAACCTGCTGGGCGCCCTGGACGTCGATCTCCAGGAGGATGTCCTGGCCGGCGGCCATCGCCTCGGTGATCCAGGTCTGCGAGGTGCCGTACAGATTGCCGTGCACCTCGGCATGCTCAAGGAAATCGCCATGGTTGACCATGGCGACAAATTGTTCACGGCTGACAAAGTGATAGTCGCGTCCGTCCTGCTCGCCATCGCGCGGTGCGCGGCTGGTAAAGGATACCGACAGCTGCACGCGGGAGTCGGCCGCCAGCAGGGCTCGCACCAGCGTGGCCTTGCCCGCTCCGGAGGGACCTGCGACGATCAACAGCTTGCCCTTGCTCATGGCTTATCTCGCTGAATTCGTTGGGTTCATGGCAGCGTAACACAATCCGCTACGCGGCTCACTTTGCCGCCAAGCGACAAGGGCTGCGAACGGGCTGCCAGAACAATGGGTTGGCTATGGCTGCAACCGTCAGTTTTTGACGATATGGCCGCTTTATTCAATGTTTTGTACCTGCTCGCGCATCTGCTCGATCAGGACCTTTAGTTCCAGCGAGGCCTGCGAGGTCTCCACCGCTACCGATTTGGAACCGAGTGTATTGGCTTCGCGGTGCAGCTCCTGCATCAGGAAGTCGAGACGCTTGCCGACCGCGCCGCCGGCCTTGAGGATGCGGCGCAATTCGCCCAGGTGGGCCACCAGTCGGGTCAACTCTTCCGCTACATCGATCTTTTGCGCGAACAGCGCCACTTCCTGACGTACCCGGTCATCGTCGACGCTGCCGAGCGCTTCTTGCAGGCGCTGTTTGAGCTTGTCGTCATAGGCGGTAATGATGGCCGGCAGGCGCGGCTGCACTTCGGCGACGATGGCCTCCATCTTGCCGATGCGCTCGATCATGCTGGCAACCAGCTTGTCGCCTTCGCGGCCACGGGTGGCGGCGAAGTCGGCCAACGCCAGATCCAGCAATTCCAGCGCGGTTTGCTGCATGGCTTCAGGTGTCACCGAATCGGTGGCCAGCACGCCGGGCCAGCGCAGTAGCTCACCCATTCTCAAGTCGCCAGCCTGAGGGGCAATCTCGCGCGCTTCGGCGGCAAGGGCAATCAATTGTGCCAACAGGGCCTTATTCAGTTGCAGGCGCGGCTGGGTCTCGGCGCGGGCGGAAAAGCCCACCCGGCAATCGAGCTTGCCACGCGATACCTTGCCAGCCAGCTTTTCGCGAATCAGGTTCTCGATCTGCCGCAGCTCTTCCGGCAGGCGCAGGTTCAGATCAAGAAAACGGTGGTTGACTGCACGTAGTTCCACGCTGAGCAAGCCGCCGGCGAGTTCACGGCTGGCAACGGCATAGCCGGTCATGCTGAGGATCATGTGGGCTCCGAATTGGGCTTTATTCACAAATTACCCGGTACTGCCATGCATCCGGGGGCGGTGCCGCTTTACTTTGGGCCGTGGCAAAACCACAATCCACGGGTGTACAGGCCTGTTCCAGTTCCAAACAGCTTCGTTTGAGGCCGGAATGTTATCACACCCCTCGCAAAGCCCCGATGCCGCCCCCAACCAATATGCCGCTTGCACGCGGCTACCAATTGCTCAATTACACCATCGTCAAGCAGTTGTCGGCGGGTGGTTTCTCCATTGTCTACCTCGCCCACGACGAGAATGACAAGCCGGTGGCCATCAAGGAATACCTGCCCAATGGCCTGGCCTTGCGCAGCGAGGGGGACCGGGTGCTGGCTACTTCTGCCGACAATCTGGCCCTGTTCCGCCATGGCATGAAATGCTTTTTCGAAGAAGGCAAAACGCTGGCGCAGATCAACCATCCCAATGTGGTCAGCGTGGTCAACTTCTTCCGCGCCAATGAAACCGTCTACATGGTGATGGAGTACGAGCGCGGGCGCACCCTGCAAAAGGAAATCCAGCTGACCGAGGGCGGCGTGAAGGAAAACATGATCCTTTACGTGTTTGTGCATCTGCTCAACGGCCTGCGCGAAGTGCATCTGAAGAAGATGCTGCATCTCGATATCAAGCCGGCCAATATCTATATCCGCCGCGATGGCTCGCCGGTGCTGCTCGATTTTGGCTCGGCGCGCGAAGCGCTCAATGAGTCGATCAATAAATTCACCCCGATGTATACCCCCGGCTTTGCCTCGCCCGAGCACTACGCCAACCGTGAGCGCATGGGGCCGTGGAGCGATATCTACAGCATTGGCGCCACCATTTTTGCCTGCATGAGCGGCCTGGCACCGCAAGCGGCCGACCAGCGCATGCGCGAGGACAAATATCAATCAGTGAAAAAGCTGTGGGCGGGCCGCTACCACTCCGATCTGCTGGAGCTGGTTGACTGGTGCCTGCAGCTGGATCAGCTGGCGCGGCCACAAAGCGTGCGTGAAGTGCAGAAGCTGCTGCTCGATATCGCCGCGCGCGGTCCGCAGCGCAAGACAAGCAGCCTGTTTACCGACATCAAGACGACGATGACGCGCCTTGGCAAGTTCAAGCTTGGCGGGCGCAGCCAGGACAAATAACGCGCCCGATCGGCGCGGACAGCCCCTTGCATGGGGCGCGACACAGAACAGACAGGCACACCAAGATGAAATTCACCATTTTTCAGGAAACCCGGCGCGGGGCACGCCAGTACAACCAGGACCGCATGTGTTACTCCTACAGCCGGGATTCGCTGCTGATGGTGGTGGCCGACGGTATGGGCGGACATTTGCACGGCGAAGTGGCCGCGCAGATCACCGTGGAGTTGATGGCCGAGCTGTTCCAGAAGAAGGCCAAGCCGGTGATCCAGAATCCGCACCAGTTCCTCAGCGATGGTTTCGAGAAGTGCCACGACGCCATCCTTAACTACGCCGCCAACCATTCCTTGCTGGAAACGCCGCGCACCACGGTGGTGGCGGCCATCATCCAGGATGGCATGCTGTACTGGGCCCATGTCGGTGATTCGCGCCTCTACCTGGTGCGCGATGCCAAGCTGGTGGTGCGCACGAAGGATCACTCCAAGGTGCAGCAGATGGTTGACCTGGGCCGGCTCACCGAAGAGGAAGCCGAGCGCCATCCGGAAAAAAACAAGATCTACAACTGCCTCGGTTCGATGTTCCCGCCCGATGTGGAAATCGGCGGCAAATTGCCCTTGATTGATGGCGACACCGTGCTGCTGTGTACCGACGGCCTGTGGGGCGGGGTAACCCAGCCGGAGCTGGAGCAGATGCTGACCGGCTACCCAGCCTTGTATGCGTTGCCGCAGCTGCTGGATCGGGCCGAAAATCGCGGCGGTGTGCATGGTGACAACCTGACCGGCGTGGCGGTGAACTGGCATGACGAGGACGACACCTCCACCGAGCTGCTATCCACCCATCGCCTGTCCGATGGCGAAGTGACTACCCGGCTCGATACCCTGAATGCCCACAAGGCAATACGCGGCAACAAGGATATTTCCGAGGCCGATATCGAAGCGGCGATCAACGAGATCCAGAACGCCATCAAAAAGTATTCGAAATAGCGGCTTGTTGCGGCGCCATCCCTTTGCGTGCCCGGCCGATGGCCGGGCTCATTCATGATTGATCAGGGTCAGCTGCCTGTCATTGCAGGCGCGACCCGACTTCTCGAGGCTAACACCATGCGACCATCCGGCCGTCACGCCCAGCAACTGCGTGCTTTCCGTCTTACCCGCCAGTTCACCCGCCATGCCGAGGGCAGCGTGCTGGTGGAGATGGGCGACACCAAGGTGATCTGCACTGCCAGCGTCGAAGAAAGCGTACCGCCCTTTCTCAAGGGCAAGGGTGAGGGCTGGGTGACGGCCGAATACGGCATGCTGCCGCGCTCCACCAATACGCGCATGAAGCGCGAGGCGGCCAGCGGCAAGCAAAGCGGCCGCACCCAGGAAATCCAGCGCCTGATCGGCCGCAGCCTGCGCGCGGTGGTCGACCTCAAGGCGCTGGGCGAGCGGCAGATCACCATCGACTGCGATGTGATCCAGGCCGACGGCGGCACCCGCTGCGCCAGCATCACCGGCGCCTTTGTGGCGCTGGCCGATGCCGTCAGCAAGCTGATCCATGACGGCAAGCTGGCCGCCAGCCCGATCCGCGACCATGTTGCCGCCGTGTCGGTCGGCATGGTCAATGGCGAGGCGGTGCTGGACCTGGACTACCTGGAAGACAGCGGTTGCGATACCGATATGAATGTGGTGATGACCGGCGCCGGCGGCTTTGTCGAACTGCAGGGCACGGCAGAGGGCGCGCCATTCAGTCGCGCTGAAATGGATGCGCTGGTGGCGCTGGCCGAGGCGGGCATTGCTGAATTGATTGCAGCGCAGCGAGTGTCCTTGGCGCAGGCACGCTGAGCCTGGGCGATCGACCCAATCGGCTCCTTGCCGTGTCGATTGCAGGTTTTTGAGGGACAATGCAGCTTTTGTTCCTTGCGAACCATGGTGTGCCAGTGAGTCAGCTTCAGCAGTTGTCAGTAAACAAGTCCAGTGTCCGGCGCGTCTGCGTGGCACCAATGTTGGACTGGACGGATAGGCATTACCGTTTCTTTCTACGGCAGATTTCGCGGCACGCCTTCCTGTATACCGAGATGGTGACAACCGGGGCGCTGATCCATGGCGATCGCCATCGTTTTCTCGATTACTCCGACATCGAGCATCCGGTAGCCCTGCAGCTGGGCGGCTCTGATCCGGCTGACCTGGCCACCTGCGCGCGCTTGGTTGAGCAGTGGGGTTACGACGAGGTCAATCTCAATGTCGGCTGCCCGAGTGAGCGGGTGCAGTCGGGGGCGTTTGGCGCCTGTCTGATGGAAGAGCCGCAGCTGGTGGCCGACTGCGTGAAGGCGATGCGCGATGTGGTGAGCATTCCGGTGACGGTCAAGCATCGCATCGGCATCAATGAAGTCGAGCATTACGAATACCTGCGCGATTTTGTCGGCACGGTGGCGGCGGCCGGTTGCGAGGTGTTTATCGTTCATGCCCGCAATGCCATCCTCAAGGGACTCAGCCCCAAGGAAAACCGCGAGATTCCGCCGCTCAAATACGACTATGTGCACCGCCTCAAGCGCGATTTTCCGGGTTTGGAGATCATCCTCAATGGCGGGCTGAATGACTGGGATGAGATCGATGCACAGCTCGACCAGGTCGATGGCGTGATGATAGGCCGCATGGCCTACCATGATCCCTACCAGTTTGCCGCTGTCGATGCCCGCTACTATGGCGATGCCGGCCCGGTGGCAAGCCGCGCCGAGGTGGCGCGCGCCTTGATGCCGTATATTGCCGAGCGCATGCAGCAAGGCCGCAGCGAGCCCAAACATATTGTCCGCCATGTGCTGGGCTTGTATCAGGGCCGGCCGGGCGCCCGCACCTGGCGGCGCATGCTGTCCGACAGCAAATTGCTCAAGGGTGCCGGGCCGGAGCTGATCGAGGCCGTACTGGCCGAAGTGGAGAGGGCTGCAATATGACCAGGTATTTCCGTATTGTGCTTGCCGCGCTGGCGAGCCTGCTGGCCGCGGCCGACCCGTCGCTGATCGCTATCATGGGCAGCAAGGCGGCGCTGTCGATCGAGGGCAAGCGGGTGATGCTGGCGCCGGGCGAATCGGCCAAGGGCATCAAGCTGATCGCCATCCAGGATGAGGCGGTGGTGCTCGAGTCCGGCGGCAAACGCAGCACAGTGCGGCTGGGCCAAGATTTCTATGCTGGCGGTAGTAGCGGCGGCCCGTCCAGCGGTGGCAACCGCGCGGTGTTGTTCAATGGCGGCGATGGCCACTTTATGGCCGATGTTGCCATTGGCAATGGCGTTGTGCGCGGCATGGTCGATACCGGTGCCACCATGCTGATGCTGTCGGGCCGGCAGGCGCAGCAGATGGGGGTGAAGCTCGAAGGCGGCCGGCTGGCTGGCGTCTCTACCGCGCAAGGCAATGATGTGGTGATGCATATCACCATTCCGGAACTCAGGGTGGCCGGTATTCCGCTCTACAACGTCGATGCAGTGGTATCGCGCGGCGATTTCCCGCCGGTGGCGTTGATCGGCATGAGCGTGCTCAGCCATTTTTCCATGCAGCGCGATGGCGACAGCATGGTGCTGGTGAAGAAATACTGATGCCTGCCACAGCGCAAACGCCCCTGCGGCAATGGGCCATCTGGTCGCCGGCCATGGCCGGTGTGGTATTGCTGGCTATCGGCTTTGGCGGCTTGCTCACGTCCAGCTGGCCGCGCCAGCTGCTCGGCCTGTATGCCGCGCTGGCCTTGCCCTTACTATGGTGGCTGTCGGCCCGGCTGGGGCTGATGCTGTGGAGCGATGGCCAGTCCTTGTGTTGGCGCTGGGGCGTGTTGCGCCACGGCCGAGTCCACCGCCTGCCGCTGACCGAGATTGCCACGGTCGAGGTACAGACCTTGCCCGATCAACCGCGCCGTGCGGTCCGCATGCTCGACGGCGTCGAGCTGCATGGTGGCAACTTCACCCCCAAGCTCAATCGCGGCCTATTGGTCAGCTGTCGCGATGGTCGACGTTACGGCTTCGGCCTGCCCGAGCCGCGCCGTTTTGCCGACGCGCTGCGTCAACAACTTCCGAGCCCCTAGCCATGAAACAACTGGTACTCGCCAGCAATAACGCCGGCAAACTTCGTGAATTCCAGCGCCTGTTTGCGCCGCTGGCCATCGAGCTGATTCCGCAAGGCCAGCTCGGGGTGAGCGAGGCGGAAGAGCCGCATGCCACTTTCGTGGAAAACGCACTGGCCAAGGCGCGCCATGCGGCGCGTGCCACCGGCCTGCCGGCACTGGCTGATGATTCCGGCATTTGCGTACCGGCGCTGGGTGGCGCGCCGGGCGTGTACTCGGCGCGCTACGCTGGCGAGCCGAAGTCGGATGCCCGCAATAACGAGAAACTGGTGGCCGATATGGCGGGCCAGGCTGACCGGCGGGCGTTTTTCTATGCGGTGCTGGTGCTGGTGCGCCATGCCGACGATCCGCGCCCCTTGATCGCCGAAGGCCGCTTCGATGGCGAGCTGATCGCCGAGCCTCGCGGCGCAGGCGGTTTCGGTTACGACCCCTATGTGTGGGTGCCAACACTGGGCAAAACCGTGGCCGAACTGAGCCCGGAGGAAAAGAACCCGATCAGCCATCGTGGCAAGGCTTTGGCGGAGCTGCTGGAAAAACTGCAGGCGGAAGCGTTGTAGGGCTAGGGATGTGTACAAACAAACCTTGAACCACAGAGGGCACAGAGAACACAGAGGGAGCACGGAGAGAAACGAGAACATGGGCAACGAAGACTGCGATTTGTCTCGCTTTTCTCTGTGCCACCTCTGCGCCCTCCGTGTCCTCTGTGGTTGAAGATTTTGCCTTTGCAGCAAGCGTAGGAGGATGTAGGCAATGAGTAACTGGCCGAAATGGCTGAAGGACGACGGCTCGGTGGTGAGCTGCTTCGAGAAGGTCAAGGTGATGGAAGAGAATCTCAACGAGATCCGCCAGATGACCCAGGACGCCTTCGAGGACGGCCTGTTGATGGAAGTGGCCGAGGCGCAGATGCGTGAGGCCTTGCACCGCATGGTGGACGAATTGCTCAATCCCTATGACAAGCGCTGATGGACCCGGCACACGCGGATAGCGCGCCACGCAGCATCACCATCCGCCAGGCGACGCTGGCCGAGCGCGAGGCGGTGGCCAATATGGCGGAGCTGTATCTGCACGATCTGTCGGAATTCTGGGTGCTCGATGTCGATGAGCGCGGCCGTTACCACTACATCGATACCGATAAATACTGGAATCTGCCCCAGCATTTTGCCTATGTGTTCCTGGTCGATGAGCGCTACGCCGGTTTTGCCCTGGTGAACAACGATGTCTGCCAGCCCGGCAACCAGTGGTGGATGGCGCAGTTTTTTGTGATGCGCCGCTATCGCCGCCTCGGCGTGGCACGGCAAGCCGCCCGGACGATTTTCGACGCAATGCCGGGCCGCTGGGAGGTCGGGCAGATCCCGTCCAACCTGCCGGCGCAGGCGTTCTGGCGGCAAACCATCGCCGACTATACCGGCGGCCACTTCGAGCAAGCCTGGCGCGATGACGAGGTATGGCGCGGTGCGCTGCAGTGGTTTGACAATACGGGGCAGACCAGCGTAACGCCCTGAAGCCCGACGTTTTCCTGCCCCTCGCCTTTGGCGCCATCAGTGAGCCAGCTTTTTTCGTTCGCCGCAGGCCGGATGTCGGTTCTGGTAGGTCGGGATTTATCCCGACAATGATTGTGAGGGGTAGCGCTGTCGGGATAAATCCCGACCTACTGGTCAGTTTCTCGCTTGAATGCGCCGGGAAACATCATTCGCAGTGAATTGTTCAGAGTTTTCCCAACACCATGACCGAACGTAAACCGATCTATCTGCAGGTGGTGGGCGCCGCCCGGCCGGTATCAGCAACTGCCGCTGCCGGCTGGCAGCTGGCTGCCCTGCCGCCCTTGGCCCTGTATATCCACTTCCCCTGGTGCGTGCGCAAATGTCCGTATTGCGACTTCAATTCGCACGAAGCGCGTGGCGGCTTTGACGAGGCCGGCTATATCGCTGCCTTGCTCACCGATCTGGAGCACAGCCTGCCGCTGATCTGGGGGCGACCCATACACACCATTTTCATGGGTGGCGGCACGCCCAGCCTGTTTTCGCCCGAGGCAATGGACAGCCTGCTGGCTGGCATTCGCGCCCGCGTCAAATTGCTGCCCGATGCCGAGATCACCCTGGAAGCCAACCCGGGCACGGTGGAAGCGGACAAGTTTCGTGGCTACCGTGCGGCCGGCATCAATCGCCTGTCGATCGGCATCCAGAGCTTCAATGCCGAGCATCTGCAGGCCATCGGCCGCATTCACGGTGCCGACGAAGCGCGCCGCGCTGCCGCATTGGCCGGTGAGGTGTTCGACACCTTCAATCTGGACCTGATGTTTGCCCTGCCCGGGCAGACGCTGGCGCAAGCGCTGCAGGATGTGGAAACGGCGCTGTCGTTCGCGCCCAGCCATCTGAGCTGCTACCACCTGACCCTGGAGCCGAATACCTATTTCCACCGCTATCCGCCCAGCTTGCCCGATGACGACACGGCGGCCGATATGCACGACGCTATCGAGGCGCGGCTGGCGCAGGCAGGCTTCGAGCATTACGAAACCAGCGCCTATGCCCGCTCCGGCCATCGTGCACGCCACAATGTCAATTACTGGCAGTTCGGCGACTATCTCGGCATTGGCGCCGGCGCCCATGGCAAGCTGAGTTTTCCCGATCGCATCATCCGCCAGCAGCGCTACAAGCAGCCTGCGGCGTATCTGAAAGCGCTGGCCGAGGGCAATGCGGTGCAAAGCGAGGCAGCCATCGCCGAGCAAGAGCTGCCGTTCGAATTCATGCTCAATGCGCTGCGCCTGGCCGAAGGCTTTGCTACCCCGTTGTTTGCCGAGCGCACCGGACTGCCGCTGGCGGTGCTGGAGCCGCAGCTGGCCGAGGCGGCCCGGCTTGGGCTGATCCAGCGCGATGCGCAGCATATTGCGCCGAGCGAGGCAGGGCGGCGCTATCAGAACCAGCTATTTCATTGCTTTTTGCAGGACGACTGAATCTTTGCCGGCACCAGTAAACCTGGTTTGCTGTTCCCCCATCGAGGCACGCTTGCTTGATGCGAAATCAGCTCCACTCCCTCTCATCTCGTGGGGGAGGGCCGGGGAGCGGGGGCGTCCGAGCACCAAGCTTGGTCCGGGACTGCGCCCGAACACCGGTTTTGAAGTTGAAGTTTGAAGCGACAAACCCGCCACCTGAATGTTTTGGCCATGGGAGCGGCCGTCGCGAAAAAACGGTATCTTCGCGGCGCAAGCTGCTCCCACGAAGTGCAAGCTTTATCCAGCAATCAAAAAACTGCGGCCAGCGCCGCCTATCTACTCAAGCCAGGAGACTGACCATGTCCAAGCAAATCATTCATTCCGATCACGCCCCCAAGGCCATTGGCGCCTATTCGCAGGCGGTCAAGGTCGGCAACACCGTCTATCTGTCGGGCCAGTTGGGCCTCGACCCCGCCACCATGGAGCTGGCCGAGGGCTTTGAAGCGCAAGCGCATCTGATGTTCAAGAATCTGCGTGCCGTGGCCCAGGCCGCTGGTGGCGATCTGAAGGACATCGTCAAGCTCGGCGTGTTTGTCGTCGATCTGGCCAACTTTGCCAAGCTCAATGACATCATGGGCCAGTATTTCGAGGCGCCGTACCCGGCGCGCGCCGCCGTGCAGGCGGCCGCTCTGCCCAAGGGCGGCTTGGTGGAAGCCGATGCGGTAATGGTGCTGGGCTGATCCACTCGCCTCGGCTGCACCGGGAGCGGGCTGCCCGGTGCAGCGGCCAAACCGACTGCCGGAAGGGTTACCCGTATGCCTACCCATATCATCAGCACGACCGAGCAACTCGATGCCCTGTATGGCGAGGTCGGCGCGGCGTCGCGGATCAAGGAGACGAACACCATCCATCCGCACTACCGCGCCATGATCGCGGCCTCGCCGTTTGCTGTTCTCGCCACCAGCGGCCCGGATGGGCTGGACGCTTCGCCGCGTGGCGATCCGGCCGGCTTTGTGGTGGTGGAGGATGAGACCACCTTGCTGTTGCCGGAGCGGCGCGGCAATAACCGGGTCGACAGCTTGCGCAATCTGCTCAGCGATCCGCGCATGGCGCTGCTGTTCCTGATTCCGGGCTTGGGTGAAACCCTGCGCGTCAATGGCCGCGCCACCATCTCGGTGGCGCCGGATCTGCTCGACCGCTTTGTCATGCAGGGCAAGCCGCCCAATTGTGTGCTGGTGATCAAGGTGGAAAGCGTGTTCTTCCAGTGCGCGCGTGCGATACAGCGCTCCGGGCTGTGGCTGCCAGCGCATGAACGGCCGCGCTTGCCGACGCCGGGGCAAATCCTCGAAGCATTGACCGAGTCGGCAATCGATGGCCGGCAATACGATGCCGAGCTGCCGGCCCGGCAACGCGCCACCCTGTATTGAGCATGCGGCCGAACGAGGACAAAGCCATGCATACGCTGGCCAATCTGGGAAAAGCCTCTGCCGCCATGCTGGCGCAGGCCGGCATCGAATCGGAAGCGCAATTGCGTGAGCTGGGCGCCGTTGCCGCCTTTCTGGCGGTAAAGCGCGCCGGCGCCAAGCCGAGCCTGAACTTGCTGTGGGCGCTGGAAGGCGCTTTGAGCGGCAGGGACTGGAAGCAGGTAGCCCGAGACGATCGCACCGCCTTGTTGATCCAGCTCGATTGTCTGTCCGCCGACGCTAGCCACGGCGCCGCACCTTGATTTGCCGGCAGCCCGGGCCGGGTTGCCGTGCGGCCTCATCGTCCCTGCCCGGCGCGCATCACGCAGCGTCATTCATTGAATATTTCCCGAGGTGTTATGTCCTTCCTGTTTCTGGTGTTGTTGTTATTGGCCGTTCTGGTGTGCGCGCTATGGCGCAAGCGGCGCGCGGCACAATGCTTTACCGTGCTGGCCATTGCCAGCCTGATCGGCATTGGATGCGGCCTGTTGCCCACGCTGCTGTTGCAGCGCTTGCAGCAGCCCTATATCGCTGAAGCGTCGCGCAGCTGGTCGACAGACAATGCCATCGTGCTGCTGGGTGCCGGCACGGTGGCAACCGGCGCCAGCATCGAGCCTGAGCTGTTTGCCTATGGCCGTATCGACAAAGCGGCGGCGATCTACCGGGAATGTCGATCGGCCGCGGCGCATTGCCGGCTTATCATCAGCGGCGGCGATGCACGGCGCACCGGTATCAGCGAGGCGGCGCTGTATCAGCAATATCTGTCGAAACTGGGCGTTCCCGAAGCCGATATGGTGCAGGAGTCATCCAGCATGAATACCTGGCAGAACGCCGAATTCACCAGCAGGCTATTGCGCGCCAAGCCGGGCGAGAAAGTGTGGCTGGTGTCATCCGGGGCGCATTTGCAGCGCGGATTGCGGTATTTCGCGCATTTCGGTATCTCGGCCCATCCGGTTCGGGCGGATTATCTGTCGGCGCATCTGTCGATACTGCCATTGGCCATCAATTTCACCGTAATGGATGTGGCCATGCACGAAGAGATCGGCCTGCTTCGTTATGCGCTGTATGAATCTTTGGGCTGGAATGCGACGAGCAGTCGCCCTGGTGCGGTGTAGAAAAAAGGGGGTGAATGCCCCCGCAGCGCTCAATTGGCGCGGCTTGTTTGCAGCAAGCCGCGAACTTTCAATGAAACGGCTGTGAAGGAAGCGCTGAACAAAACGGGTTTTCAACCCGCATCGCCGGTCCCGGGAAGCCCGGGACTTAAGCCTTTAAGCGACCCGACATCAGGCAAGCCGGAGGCGATGGCATGTTTGCTGGAAATAAGACTGAGGGTTAATGAAAAACCTCTCCGGCATGATGTGATAGGCAGCAAGCGCCTGTTCGACGCATTGATAACCCACCGATTCGGCTAGCTCAAAAGCCGCCAGGCCCTTCGCGATTCTTTCGGCTTTTGACGAAAAATCGCGAAACGGCAAGCCCACACCTTTGCCGAAATAGGCGAATTCGATTTTGGGCCGCATGGCCAGCCATTTGACACTGGGCCAGGTAAAGTCCGCCACTGCCTGCTCCACCGCAGGCGCCACGATGGTTTCTTGCTCCCAAAGGAAAAATGCTTCAAACAGCCTTTTTCTCTCCAGCCGGTTCAGCGCGACGCCAGAGCGAGCGGCATCGTGGCAATGATTCAAGGCCGCCAGCAGTGGCGCGGGAATCTTTTGCGCCGCAAATAGGCTATGCCCGTATTGCTTGGTGAAGTGATAGGCGCAATAGGCTTCTGCACAGACACGGCGGTTGATATCGCGAAAGGCATTGGCGAAGGCGATGAGTGAGTCGTATTGGCGAATCAGCTTGGTCGGGCTGTAGGCATATTGCAGCGATAACAGCTTGCCGGCCAGCATGCCTTTCTGGAAATAACCCTTGGCCCACAGTGCGCCATGGGCAGCAATCAAAGGAAAAATATTGCGGCCGCCAGAGTCTTCATACAGATGGTAATAGACGGCGGCTCGTTGCGATAAATCATTCAGGTCGCCTGCCAATGCGTAGCCAATTCGGCGCTGTCTGTCGTATTCCAAGGCGAGAAAATCAGTATCCCGGTTCATTATCACTCCCATTGATTGCGCGAAAAATACCAATTCCGGCTGCTGCTTGATCAGGCTGTATTTCGTGGCTGGGGGCACGGTTGTGAGTACATGGCTACATCGGCTTATTCACCATCAACCAGTAAACAACAAGCAGCGCGCCAAAGGCCGGGAAGCCCAGGGCGGTCCAGATGCGCTCGAATTGCCAATAGCGGGCAGGCAAGGGGAGGGCGTCGCGGGCGGCCAGTTGCGCCATGTCGCGCATTTTCAGCTGCAGCCACACCACCGGTAGCCAGCACAGCCCGGCCAGGGCGTAGAGCGCGATCGATAGCACGATCCAGTGCGACTGCAGCGGAAAGCCGGCAAGATGGATCATCCACAGGCCGCTGAGCGGCTGGACGATCACCGACGGGGTGGTAAACCACCAGTCCGCCCGCGCCACCCAGCGCGTCACCACCGCAATCGCCTGCACATTGCCGCTGCGATTGGTAAAGAACATATAGAAGGCGGTACCGAAGCCGGTGCCGAACATCAGGGTGGCCGACAGGATGTGCAGCCATTTCACGGTGAGGTAGTCCATGGGCGGGTCTCAGGGTTTTGGGTTTTGGTTGGCGGGCGTGGCGGCGGCTAGCAGGCCCATCAGGGCGAGTACCGGCAGGTTCTTGCTGATCGGGCCGAATGGGTGCAGCCACCAGTGCGGCAGCCACAGGCTGATGTAGCTGGTGTAGGCAAGCGTCAAACCGAGCTGTAGCTGCCACAGCCGGCGCGATGGTCGCAGCAGGGTCAAGAAACCGAGCACGGCGTCGCAGGCGCTGCTGCTCAGCAGGGCCGGCCAGTGCCAGGCTGGCGGCAGGCGGCTTTCGGCCAGCAAATGCAGGCCGGTGGCGGAGTAGCGCAGCGATACCCAGGCGGTCCATAGCCACAGCGAGGCCAGGCTCATGCGCAAGATCGGCAGCCAGATGGCCAGCACATGGTGGGCGCGCAGTGCCGGATTGCTGAAGCTGGCCGGGTCGCGCAAGGGTGTGGCCAGCAGGCTTTGCGCGGCGGCTGGATCAACCGGCCTACCGGCCGCCAGCATCTGTAGCGCATCTTCACTCACCAGGCTGCCCGGCAAGTGGGCGGCCAGCCGCGCCAGTGGGCGCGCCAAGGTACTGGTCAGCGTGCCTTGCCTGGCCGGTGCCATACCCATGCCTTGCCGCAGCGCTTGCAGGTAGTCGCCAAAGCCCAAGGCGCGCGGACCGACCGCGTCGATGATGGCGCGGCGTGGGCTGGCTTTCAGTGCCAGCGTGCACAGCAGCGCGGCCAGGTCGTCGAGGTGGATGGGCTGCACCGGCGCGCTGCGATGCGGTAAAAGCAGCATGGGCAGGGCAGCCAGCTGGCAGAACAGCTGGCTGCTGGCGCCATGATCGGCGTACACCAGCGAGGGCCGCACCACTGCCCAGTCCAGCGGCAAACCGGCCAGCGCTGCATCGGCGCGGGCCTTGCTGCGCCAGTAGGCGCTTGGCGCGTCGAGGCTGGCGCCCAGCGCCGACAGCTGCACTACCCGGTCGACATTGCACTGCACGCAGGCGGTAAACAAGGCAATAGCGGCATCGCCATGCAGGGCAGCAAAGGTTTGCGCGCCGTGCTCGCGGAATATGCCGGCGCAGTTGATCACCACCTCGATACCATCGAGCAGCGGTTGCCACTGCTCGGCGCTATCCAGGGTCGCCATATCTGCCTGCAGCCAGCGCAGATTGGGCTGCTGGGTTTGCGGGTGACGACTGACAGCGCTGACCTGGTGGCCCTGTGCCAGCAGGCGCGTCAGTACCGCTTGGCCGATCAGGCCGCTGGCGCCGGTAAGCAGGATATTCATGGTGTTTCGCCTTTCGCCTGCGTATCGGCGACCAGGCTGAGCTGCCCTTCGGCAAGGCAGACACGGCGGCCGCGCCAGTCGGGGTTGATGGCGGGAATGATGGCGGCCGGTTTTCCCAGTTCGCGCAGCAAGGTGGCGCCGTGCGAGAGGCGCCCGCCGCGCAGGGCCACCACGCCAAGGGCGCGGGCATAGTCTTGATAGCGGCCGGGGTCGAGGCTGGCTTCCAGCAAGATGTCCTCGCCCAGCACGCCCTCCGCCGTGCCGCCGTGAATCAGGAAGCCGCTGCTGTGGCAGCCACTATCGCGACCGTCTTGCCAGAAGCTGCCGCTGCGCGACCTGGCCTGCGGGTGAGGGGCAAACCAGTCGGCACGCTCGGCCTTTGGCATGGCGTGATGCAGGCGGAAGAAGATGCGCAGCAGATTGTCGCGAAACCATTCGCGTACCTGGCTGTAGTAAGCGCGCATGCCGGGCAGGCCATGGTGATGTGCCAGCCTGACGGTGGCAGGCCAGCGCGGTAAAGGCTGCAAGGGCGGTACCGGCCCGGCAAGGCGCGCGGTGGCCGGGTCGGTCTCCCAGGGCAGGCGGTGACTGGACTGCGCCATATGGCGGTAGACGGTGGGCGGCGTGCCGAGCCAACTGCCGCCGGCACTGCCTAGCGCGGTGCCGATGCAAAGATTGCTCTGCACCACAAACAGGTAGAAGCGGCAGAACCAGTTGGCCAGCTGCGCACCGTTGGCCCCCCGTGACGCCAGCTGTGCCAGTTCGGCGTCGAACTGCGCCAGCTGTGCCGGCAGGGTGTCGATTTCGGCGCGGCAGGCCAGCTGCATGCGGCGGATGCGTGGCAGTGCCGCCAGTAGCCGCAAGGGTCGCCACGGCAGCTCGGGTGTGGCGCCGCCCAGCTCACCGGCATAGCGCTCGCTGCTGATGCCAAAGCGCTGCAGTTGCGCCAGAAACAGGTCGTCGTTGATATAGGAGGCGCCGGCATAGGGCACGGTAAATGGCTCATTGTCGGCCAGAACCGCCGGGTCCCAGCGCGCCATGATGGCCGGGATGCTGGCCGCTGCGCGCTGTTGCGCGTATTCCATCAGCCGGCTCGGCGCCGGTGGCAGGATCTCATCGAGATTGGCCGAGGTGATATGGCGGCGCCAGCCATAGCGAGTCACCGGCCGGTATTGCAGCAGCCATAGCTGCTGGCCGTCCCACGCCCACTCCACATCGCCATGCACATAGTGAAACGCGCGCAGCACCGCTTGCAAAAACTGCCAGAGCCGCGTTTTGCTTAAACCTTGGCAGCCTTGGAATTCGCCGTCTTGCCAAGGCGCTGGCAGGCGCGACAACACGGCGCGCTGCGGGGTTTGCACGCCGTCGGCCAGGGCAGACAGATGGCCTTCCACCCATTCCAGCTCCACGCTGAGGTGGCGCACAAAGGCGATGCCGGACAGGCGTGGTTCGATGAATTGCTGTACCACGACCTCGTTGAGGCCATCGGCAAACAACGCAGCGGCACGTGCTGGTACATCGTGTGGCGCAAGGCGCAGATAGCTGGTGTTGACGCCGGCATTGGCGTGGTCGGCCTGATCTTCATTGGCGCCGGAGGAGCGAACCGCCCATTGCGCAATGCTGGCGTGGGCCTCTAGCCAGTCGCCCAACTTGGCTTGCTCGGCGTGGTTGAGACTGATTGCCGGCGGCACGTTCAGGCGGGCCAGGGCTGCCAGTCGCAGGCGGCCGCCCTTGCTGTGCGCCACGAATCCCGGTGTGGCCGATTCCAGCCAGCTCGCGAATCCGGCCGGGTCATCAATCCACGGGTAATGGCCCCAGCCGGGATGGAGCGTCACCCGCAGATCGGCCCGCGCCAGCACCGCCGCCCATGCCGCCGCATGCTGCTGGCCGACCACGCCATCGGCGCCACCCCAGATCAATTCGATCGGATCGCTGATCCACTCCAGCAAGGGCAGGGCGGTATCGGCGCGCACCATATCCCAATAGGGCAGAAACGCCCGGCAGCGCCGATAGCCCTCGCCCATGCGCCGGTATTGTTCCGGCCGCCAGCGCTGGCGCGAAAACTTGCCTGCAAAGGCGCGCGGGAAGTTGGACAGTAGCCAATGGGCCAGCTGGCGTATTGGTTTGGGTGCCATCAGCGCCGGCAGGCGGCGCTGCCACAAAAACACGCCTACCGGTGCCAGCAGCATGGTGCGGGAAAAGTGGCCCGGTTGCCGTGCCAAGGCGTGCAGCACCGGCAGGCTGTTCACCCCGACGGCAAAGATGCTGCTGCCCGGCGCGGTAGCGGCCAGCAAGGCGTCGGCATAGGCCGACAAGGAGGCAAGTGGCGGCTGGGCATTGTCGCCAAAGCCGGGCAGCGCCAGCGGGCGCACCTCATGGTGGCGAAAGTACGGCAGGGCATCGTCCCACCAGTCGGCAGCGCTGCCATTGCCGGCCAGCAGGTAGAGGACGGGCTTCATTTTGGTTCGCCTGCCGCGCTTTGCAGATAGTGCTTGAATGCGGCGAGGCGGCGACGCGCTTCCCAGGCAAAGTAGCGACACATCAGTGCCTCGCACCAGCGCCAGAGCGGTGCGGCCTTGATCAGGTAGCGAAAGCGGGCGTCAACGCCATCGGCACATTCAACAAATGCCCAGCTACCGGCAAAGGTGGCCAGCATGCGCGGGCCGCGCACCATGCGGATGGCAGCCCGCTCCGGCGCTTGCCAGGCGACATATTCCACTTCCATGCTCAGGCCATGCCATGCGCGCACCAGCACGCGGCTGCCACGGCCCAGCGCGCCATAGCCGTCGAGCTGGCGCACAAACGGATCCCAGGCCTTGCGTAGAGAGGCGTCTTGCGAGCAGCGAAAAGCATGCGCGGCATGGGTTGGGAGTAGGCAGCGGGCTTCAACGATCGGCATGGCGATTCAATCCATTGCTTGCAGGTGGCCACGGTAGTGCAGTAGCGGATGCTGGCCCAGGCGGATTGCTACATCGAATTGCAGGCGATCGCCGCTGGCCGATTCGCGTGCCACAACATTGAGTGCCAGCCAGCGCGGCAGGGTGATGCCAAACAGCTGGCAGGCGCTGGCGTGCTGGCGCAGTTCACCCGCGCTCACTTCGCTACGCAGCCACAGGCGGATCGGCCCGAATTGCTCGGCCAGCTGTCCTTGCCGCAGCGATTGCTGCGAGCGCATCGGCCGGCCGGCAAAGCGGCGAGCCCAGGTTTCGCCGCCCGCGCTGGCGTGCAGGCACACTTCGCAGCGCTGGGCGCCGACGGCAGGAAAGCGGGCCAGGCTCAGCAGGGCGCGCAGCAGCGGCTGCGTGCTGCGACTCACCTCGGCTTCGCCTTGCCAGCGCAGGCCGGGCTCGCGGTGAAAACGCTGCAGGCAAGGGGCCAGTCGGGAAAACGCCGGGCCCAGATGCTGCTCATACAGGCTGGACATCAGGCTTCCTTGGCCAGCGCGGACGCGAGGGTGGGATAGCGGAAGGTGTAGCCCTCAGCCAATAGCCGTTGCGGCACCACGCGCTGGCCATCGACAAACAGCTCGGCCATTTCACCCATCAGCCAGCGTAGTGGTGTGGCGGGCAGGTGGAACCAGATCGGGCGGTGCAGGGCCTTGCCAGCCGCCGCCACAAACTGCGCCTGGCTGGGCGCCTCCGGTGCGGTGGCGTTGTAGATGCCGGCCATGGTGCTATCGGCCATGGCACGCGCCATGATGGCCAGCACATCGTCGCGATGTATCCAGCTCATGATTTGCGCGCCATTGCCCATGCGCCCGCCAAAGCCGAGGCGGATCGGCAGCAATAGCGCCTGCAGGCCGCTGCTGGGCCCGAATACCAGGCCAAAGCGCAGGATCACCGTGCGCAGGCCCAAGGCCTCGATATTGCGCGCTGCCTGTTCCCAGCCCTGGCACAACTCGCTCATATAGCCCTTGCCCGGCTTGGCTGTCTCGTCCAATGCTTCTTCGGGTGGGCGCACGCCAAAGAAGCCGATGGCGGAACCGTTGATCAGCAAGGAGGGGCGCTGGGTACGGCCGCTTAGCCAGGCATGCAGTTTCTCGGTGGTGCCGATACGGCTGCCCCACAGCACTGCCTTGCGGCCGCTGCTCCAGCGCGGCCCGACCACCGGCGCACCGGCCAGATTGACGATGGTGTCGATATGCTGGCCGGCTGCAATATCGGCCAAGGAGGCCACTACATGGGCACGGCCTTGAAACTGCTCGATGGCGGCACGACGCTGGCGGCTGAGGATGGTTACAGCGTGGCCGGCGGCCAGCAGTTGTTCGGCCAGCTTGCTGCCGATAAAGCCGGTGCCGCCGGTAATCAGCACCGACTGCGGCGCCAGTGTGCTGAACGGGTTGGCTTCGACCTGCTTGGCTGGTGCTGGCTTGCGAAAGCTGGCAAGGGCATTGCGCAGGCCCGATAGTGCGACGCCGGCGGCGAACAGGGTCAGCACATCGCCGCGCCAGCCCAGCCCGGCGGCGGTCAGTGCGGTGGCGTCTTGCCACTGCGGCCACACTGCAAAGCCGTAGAGCGCAAACACCGCGCCGCCGTTGATGGCCAGGATGGTGTGCAGCACCCGCTCGGTGGCAGGCAGCTGACGGCTGCGGTCTTCTTCGACAAAGTCCATGAGGGTGAGGATCACCTCCACCGCGATCAGTGCCGCCAACGCGGCCAGCCAGGCGCCGTGCAGCGACAGCTGCCCTACGCTGGCAAACAGCAGGCCATACAGCAAGGCACGCACGGCGTGCAGGCGCAGCTCACGGCGGGCGCTGGCGCGCCGGGGTAGCGCTTCGGTCCATTCATGGTGATAGAGGGTGTCAAAGGCACCGAGCAGGCCTTGCAGGATCAGCAGATTCAGCGACAGGGTCAGGGCGGTGGCGTGCATGGATCGCTCCGGGGCGGTGTGTGGTGGCGGCGACTGGGTGGTAAATGGATTGTCGGTAATTTCTGTTCGGACAGAAATGTCCGGATAAAAAAATCAGCGCTGACGCAGCTCGCACACACCGTTATCGCAGCGAAAACCGAGCAGCTGGCTGGCGCGATAGCGGTTGCGGGCGAACCAGCGGTAGAGGCGGCGCCAGGCCGGCTTGCTCCATTCGATGGTTAGCGGCCACACCAGCCAGCCAAAGCCGATGGCGCCATAGGTGGCGGCGATGCAGTCGATGCCGACCAATAGGCGGCCGTCGTCGGTCAGGCCGTGCAGTTCGGCGTCCATGGCGGCGACGGTGGTGCCATAGCGACCGGCGTCAAAGCCGTCGCCATGCATATCGATGTAGGCCAGCCGCTGGTGGCGATCCCAGGCAGCAAGTCGCTTGATTTCAGCGGCGCACAGTGGGCAGCGGCTATCGTAGAACAGGGTCAGGCTGGTCATGGCGGTCTCCCTTGTCATCATTCATCGTCGGCGTCGCTGAGAAAGCGCGCCACCTTGCCGCCCATGCGCAGAAAGCGCTGCAGGGTGGCCGGCGGCAGGCCCTTGAAGTCGTCGTAGGCCTTCATAAAGGTTTCCATGAATACCAGCACCTCATCCATCTTGGCGCGGGTGGCGGCATCGAGGGCGGTGTCGTTGTCGGCCTCCAGCTTGCATTCGCGCAGCACGGTAAGGGTGGGGTCCAGCTCGCGCTTCTTGCGCTCTTCCACCACCACGCGGAAGATTTCCCATACATCCTGGTGGGCAACAAAATGGTCGCGTCGATCGCCCAGCACATGCACCGCCCTCGCCAGGCCCCAGCTTTGCAATTCCTTCAGGCTGGTGCTGACATTGGAGCGGGCCACGGTCAGCGTGTCGCTGATGTCCTCGGCGGTGAGCGGCGCATTGCTCAGGTAGAGCAGGGCATGGATCTGCGCAACGGTGCGGTTCACCCCCCAGCGGGTGCCCATTTCCCCCCAGTGGAGGATGTACTTCTGCATGGTAGGACTGAGTATCATGGCGTTTCAGTAATTTCTGTCTAAAGAGAAATTACCTGTCTGAACTGTGCGAGTCAAGTAAAGCGACTGGTGTAATTTATTGGATTGACGTTGCGGCGCTGCACGTCAGATAGTCCGCACCGCCGCTCTGGTAGCGGCTTGGCGCGGAATTCACCCCACTAAAAGGAGGCAGGAAATGTTGAAAGCAGCAATGGCATGTATCGCATTGTGTTGGGCATTGCACGGGCAGGCGGCGTCACTGAGAAATGACTGTGAGGCGACGTATACAAGTAGTTCAAACGGGACTGGCGAGTTGGTTGTTCCTTGCGTGCGTGCTTCCCAGACGCCCGGCGTGGAACTTTACAATGTGCGTATGCCGACAAGTGATGGCAAGACGTTTGCTGTGTCGCGGGTATTCCCATCCGCCTTTGGTGCTTATCACAGCGGCCCGCAAATTGATGAATCCAGCATCAAGTTGACTTTGTCACCGCAGCCCCTGGTTCAATTCAACCTGGTGTGGAGTGATCCCTGCCGTGGCGTAACGAATGTGCGCGAGTCCATGCCGG
>NZ_JAYRLZ010000248.1:0-6300 GCF_041904975.1 Chitinimonas sp.
CGATGCGCAACAGAGCAGTGCAGCTGCCAAGGATGGGAGCAGTACAAAAACGTAAAAGAGCGTAAGCACGGCGCGGCGCCGCTTTGCGTAGCGCGCGTTGCCGGCTAGCATGTCGCCGCCTCAGTCTTGTCGGCAGGAACTTCCCGCCCTGCCCGCCTCCAAACAACGTCTTTTTTCTGCAGCCCAGCCGCATTCCTTCATGAGCGCCCCGTCCATCGAATCACCGCCCCTTGCTTGGCGCAAGCTGCAAACGCCATCCAGCGAGGTGGTGATCACCATCCGGCGCAATACACTGATTGCGATCATCGGCTCGCTGCTATTGCATATCGTGATATTGATCACGCTGAAGCAGCCGATGCGGCAGGGAGATGAAGGCGCGCCCGCCGCACCACATCCGTTTTCGGTCCAGCTCAATCTAGCCAAGCCCAACGCTGCAGCACCTGCCCCGCGTGTGGCCGAAGCCCCGCCGCCGGCTGCGCCGCCGCAACGCCATGCAACGGTTAGCGCACCGCGTCGCCTGGCATTGCGCCAACCCAGCCCGCAGGCGGCACCGAGTGTCGCGGCGCCTGCAACGCCGGCACCGCCCCCGGAGCCGGTCTACACACCCGGCCCGGCACCGGCAGTGGACTTGGCCAGCTATATCGCCGCACAGCGCGAGCGCAAGCAAGCAGCGGCGGGTGGTGGCGCGCCGGCAACGCCGAGCGCTGAAGAAGTGCGCGATGCCAATATCCGCCGCAATCTGCAGCAGCCAGGCACCAATGGCATTTTCCAGATCACCAGCATGAGCGCCAGCAGCGCACAGTTCTCCTTCCGTGGCTGGAGCGGCAATATCAGCAATGCCCGCCGCGAATTGATCGATGTACAGGCCGGCCCGGATGGCGACATCCAGCGCGCCATTGTTCGCCGCATGATCCAGCTGATCCGCAAGTACTACAGCGGTGATTTCAACTGGGATTCGTATCGGCTCGGCCGGGTCATTCCGCTTTCGGCAAGGCCGGAAGACAATGCTGGCCTAGAGGAATTCATGATGCGCGAGTTCTTCGGCACCCAGGGTCGCTAGGGAAGCGCTGAACAAATCCACTTACGCGCAATAGCGCAGCCCCCGCGGAGGCGGGAGCGGTGGGGGTGGAATAAAACAGCAAGGAATCAGCACATTACCCTCTGCCGCTTAGGCCCCGGGTTTGCAGGGATCGGCGATGCTGGTTGAAAACTCGATTTATTCAGCGCCTCCCAGGGTTCGCGCCGATCAGCTTGCCATTTCAGGCGACGTCGCGTTAGCGAAAACCTGGTGGCTCTGTCTGCTGAGGGGTGGCAGCTGATCGTTGTCCCTGTCACTCCTTACTCGGCTCGCCCTTCCAGATCACAAGCGTCGCCGCAAGCAAATCTTGCTTTGACATGATGAGCATGGTGCTCAGCATCACCGTGACCGACCCGACTTTTCCCCGGCTTTCCTGAGCTATCAGCCGCCCGGGGTGAAGCGACAGTCCTTGCTTGCCTGGGTGTTACGTTATAACATCTCCGCCTGCCTACCGGACTCCGCTACATCATGACCGCCCATGCCCATATCGATCAGGATCTCGACAACGCCGCCATCTGGTGCAGCGCCCGTGGTGAGAAACTGACCGATCAGCGACGCGAAGTCCTGAGCCTGCTGCTGACTGCCCCCGGCTCGATGAAGGCTTACGAGCTGTTGGCCGAGGTGCAAAAGCGCAAGCCGACCGCCGCGCCGCCCACCATCTACCGTGCGCTGGATTTTCTGGTATCAGTGGGGCTGGCGCACAAGCTCGAATCGATGAATGCCTTTGTCGCCTGCTGCGACTTCGAAAACCCGCACCATGGTGTGATGCTGATCTGCGATCGCTGCCATGGCGTCAGCGAGTTGCACGATGCCGGGCTGGCTGCGCGCATGCAGCAAGAAGCCAGCAAGATCGGCTTTGCCGTGGCGCCACAAGATGTAGAGCTGCATGGCGCCTGCGCCGCCTGCCGTGCCGCCGGCGAGGAAAGTGCATGAGCCGCCGTTTCAGCCTGATCGCACTTTCGGCACTGCAGCGGGTGCTGCTGGTATTGCCGCTGGTGGCCGTGCTCTGGTTGCTGGTGGCTTGGGCGCTGGGTACGCTGCCATGATGCGCTATCGTGCGCTCGGCCGCGCCGCGCCTGCCAGCGCGTCGCATATCCATCGTGCCCTGCCTTTGCGCCATATCGATGGGCCGGCCGCGATCAGCCTTAGCAATCTGACCCTCACCTATCATCGTCATCCGGTGGTGCACCATCTATGCGGCAGCTTTCCGCAGGGCGAACTCACCGCCATTGTCGGCCCGAATGGCGCAGGCAAAAGCACCCTGCTCAAGGCGCTTGCCGGACTGATGCCGGCCAACTCCGGCCATATCGCCTTCCGCGACGGCAAGCCACCGCGCTTTGCTTATTTGCCGCAACAGGCCGCCATTGCCCGCGATTTTCCGCTGTCGGTACGCGACACGGTACTGCTGGGTGACTGGCAACACAGCGGCTGGCTCGGCCGTGCCAGCCGCGATGCCCGCGCCCGCGCTGACGCCGCACTGGCCCGCGTCGGTCTGCAAGGCTTTGCTGATCGCACCATCGACGCCTTGTCGGTCGGCCAGTTTCAGCGCGTGCTGTTTGCCCGTGTCCTGCTGCAGGATGCACCGCTGATTCTGCTGGACGAGCCATTTGCCGCGCTCGATGCCATCACCACGCATGAATTGCTGGAGCTGATCAGTCACTGGCGCCAGGAAGGCCGCACGGTGATTGCGGTGCTGCACGACTACCAGCAGGTAAGAGACTACTTTCCGCAAACCTTGCTGATCGCCAAGGAATGCATCGCCTGGGGCCCCAGCCGCGAGGTACTGACCCCAGCCAACCTGGCTCGCGCCAACGGCATGGCGCAAGGCTGGGATGAACACGCTGCGGTTTGCCATCGCGATGAACGGCTGCCTGCTGCATCGCCAGAAAGGCCGGCCTGAACGGCCGCGTAAATCATGCTTTATGACCTGTTCTGGCAACCATTTGCCGACTTTGCCTTTATGCGTCACGCCCTGGTTGGCTGCCTGGCACTGGCGCTCGGCTGCGCGCCGATCGGCCTGTTTCTGGTGTTGCGCCGCATGAGCCTGATGGGCGATGCGATGAGCCATGCCATCTTGCCCGGTGCCGCCATTGCCTTTATCGCCTTCGGCTTGTCGCTCACCGCCATGAGCCTGGGCGGCCTGCTCGCCGGGCTGGTGGTGGTGCTGGCCGCCGGCGCAGTAACACGCAGCACCCAACTCAAGGAAGATGCCAGCTTTGCCGCCTTCTATCTGGTGTCGCTGGCCAGCGGCGTGCTGCTGGTGTCCAAGTGGGGCAATAACGTCGACCTGATGCATATCCTGTTCGGCAGCGTGCTGGCGGTAGACGATATGGCGCTGTGCTTTCTCGCCGGCGTGGCCAGCATCACCGTACTCACCCTGGCCGTACTGTATCGCGCCTTGGTGGTGGAGAGTTTCGATCCGGAATTCCTTCGCGCCACCGGCGGCGGCGGCGCCTGGGCGCATTTCGGCTTTCTGATCCTGGTGGTGCTCAATCTGGTGGCCGGCTTTCAGGCACTGGGCACCCTGATGGCGGTTGGGTTGATGATGCTGCCCGCCGCCAGCGCCCGCCTGTGGGCACGCGAGCTGCCCGCCATGCTGGCCATTGCCCTCGGTATCGCCCTGCTATCGGCCTATATCGGCCTGCTGCTGTCTTACCACGCCGACCTGCCATCCGGGCCGGCCATCATCCTCACCGCCGGCCTCGCCTACTTCGCCTCGCTAGGCTTGGGCCGTCACGGTGGCCTGCTGGGCCGCTGGCTACGCGGCCGTCATCTGGAAGCCTGAATGCGCAAACTCATCTCCTTGCTGGCCTTGGTGCTAAGCCTTGGCTGTCGTGCCGAACCGCTCCCTGTCGTCGCCACCTTCAGCATCCTCGGCGACTTGGTACAACAAGTCGGCGGCGACAAGGTGGTCGTCACTACCCTGGTCGGCGTCGATGGCGATGCCCATGTCTATCAGCCCGGCCCGCGCGATATGCATGCGCTGGGCAAGGCCCGCCTGCTGGTCAGCAATGGCCTTGGCTTTGAGCCATGGACCGACAAGCTGGTGAAGTCCAGCCATTACCGCGGGGACATTCTGCAGGCCTCAAGCGGCATAAGCAGCCGGCAACTGCCGGGCGGCCATCATGCCGATCCGCATGCCTGGCAGGATCCGGCCCGGGTCAGGCGCTATATCGCGAATATCGAGGCTGCGCTGGTAAAACTGGATGCCGCCAATGCCGCTTACTACCGGCAACGTGCGGCGGCCTACAGCGCACAGCTGCAGGCACTGGAAGCCTGGGCCGATGCGCAACTGGCCAGCATCGCGCCGGCCAAACGCATGGTGATTACCTCGCACGACGCCTTTGGCTATCTGGGTGAGCGTTTCGGCATTCGCCTGATTGCCGCCCAGGGCCTGAGCACTGATGCCGAGCCGACCGCCCGCGACATCGGCAAGCTGATCCAGCAAATGCGCCAGCAGAAGATCAAGGCGGTATTTGTCGAGAACATCAGCAATCCCCGTCTGGTTCAACAGCTTGCCCGCGAAGCCGGCGCCACGCCGGGGCCGGAACTCTATTCCGATGCCCTGTCGAAGTCCGGCGGCCCTGCCGCCGACTATCTGAGCCTGATGCGCCACAATATTTCGGCCTTGTTGGCCGGGATGCGCCTGAACTGATACCCGTGAACGAGACGATATGTTCGAACTGAAATCCCTAAGCCATCGCTACCCGGCCGGCCAGGAGCTGGCCTTTCCGGACTGGACCCTGGCCCAGGGCGAGCATGCCGTACTGGTCGGGCCATCGGGTAGTGGCAAGACCACCCTGCTGTCCATCGTTGGCGGCATGCTCAGCCCCAGCCAGGGCCAGGCCATCGTCGCCGGCCAGGATATTGCGCAGCTGAGCGCCGGCACACTCGATCGCTTTCGTGGCCAAACGATCGGCCTGGTGCCGCAGCGCCTGCACCTGATCGCCAGCCTGACGGTGGCCGAGAATCTGCAACTGGCGCAATACCTGGCGCGCTTGCCGCAAGATGCATCGCGAATCTCGGCAGTGCTGGATCGGCTGGGTTTGGCGGAACTGGCCAAGCGCCGGCCGCACCAGCTATCGGGCGGCCAGGCGCAGCGGGTAGCGATTGCCCGTGCCGTGGTCAATCAACCGAAATTGCTGCTGGCCGACGAGCCGACCGCCAATCTTGACGATGCCGCCACCGAGGCGGTGATCGCCCTGCTGGAGCGCGAAGCGGCGGTAGTGGGCGCCAGCCTGCTGATCGCCAGCCATGATGGCCGGGTCAAGGGGCGGTTCGCCCGGCATCTGGCCCTGTCCCAATCCTGCCCTGCTCAGGTGGCTGCATGAATATCGTCAAACTTTCGCTCAAGCAGCTGGCCGCCCGGCCGTTGACCACCTCGCTCAATATCGTGCTTTTGGCGATTGGTCTGGGCACCGTGGCCATCCTGATGCTGTTCAACGCCCAGTTGCAGGACAAGCTGCTGGCGAACGGCAAGGGTGTCGACTTGGTGGTGGGCGCCAAGGGCAGCCCCTTGCAGCTGATACTGTCCACCGTTTACCACGTCGATATTCCACCGGGAAACATCCCGCAAAAGGAAGCCGCCAAGATCGCCAAGCTGCCGTTTATTGCCAAGACCATTCCGATGGCGCTGGGCGACAATCTGCTCGGCCATCGCATTGTCGGCACCACGCCCGACTATATGGCGCTGTACGGCGGCAAGCTGGCCCAGGGCAAGCTATGGAAGCTGTCGATGGAAGCGGTGCTCGGAGCCAATGTCGCTGCACAGTCGAAGCTGCAGCTGGGCCAATCGTTTGCCAGCAGCCACGGTTTGACCGGCGGTGGCGCCTTGCACGATGACAATAAGTACGAGGTAGTCGGCATCCTGGCGCCGAGCGGCACCATCCTGGATGACCTGGTACTGACCGATATGCAGAGCGTGTGGGACTTGCATGAGGGCGAAACCAGCAGCAATGCGGCCAATGCGAGCAAGCCAGCTGCAGACGACGAAGACGGCATTCCCCGCGATATCACCGCCTTGCTGGTGCAATACAGCACCCCACTGGCGGTGCTGTCGATCCCGCGCCGCATCAATGCGGAAACCAATATGCAGGCCGCCAGCCCGGCACTGGAGTCCGCACGCCTGCTCAATATCGTCGGTTTTGGCCTCGATGCCTTCCGCGCCTTTGCCCTTATCATGATCATCTCGGCCGGTCTGAGCGTGTTTGTAGCGCTGTATA
>NZ_JAYRLZ010000249.1:0-6259 GCF_041904975.1 Chitinimonas sp.
TGCTGTCTCCTCGAATCTGTCTACACACAAAGGCGCAAAGGTATAAGCGCGCCAATAAACCATTACTGAACAAAAAACCCGGCGCCAGGCCGGGTTTTTCAAGAATTGGATTCTAACGCCGTTTTCTGCCGGCAATGCGCAGACGCAGGGCATTGAGTTTGATAAAGCCCTCGGCATCTTTCTGGTTGTAGGCGCCGCCATCGTCGTCGAAGGTAGCAATGGTCTGGTCGAACAGCGTGTCCTTGGAGTCACGCGCCACCACCGACACACTGCCCTTGTACAGCTTGACCTTCACCCAGCCGTTGACGAATTGCTGGGTATTGTCGATCAAGGCCTGGATGGCACGCCGCTCCGGGCTCCACCAATAGCCGTTGTAGATCAGCTCGGCATAGCGCGGCATCAGGTTGTCCTTCAGATGCGCCACTTCACGGTCGAGCGTAATGCTCTCGATGCCGCGATGCGCCTTGAGCAAAATGGCGCCGCCCGGTGTTTCATAGCAGCCGCGCGACTTCATGCCGACATAACGGTTCTCCACCAGGTCGAGCCGGCCAATGCCGTGCTTGCCGCCCAGCGCATTGAGCGCGGCGAGCAATTCATGCGGCTTCATCCGCGTGCCATTGATGGCAACCAGATCGCCAGCCTCGAACTCCATATCGACGTATTCCGGCGCATCGGGCGCGGCCTCGGGCGACACGGACCAGCGCCACATGCTGTCTTCGGCCTCGGCTTTCGGGTCTTCCAGATGGCGACCTTCGAAGCTGATATGCAGCAGGTTGGCATCCATGGAGTACGGCGCACCACCTGCCTTGTGCTTCATATCGATGGGGATGCCGGCCTTTTCGGCGTAGGCGAGCAGCTTTTCCCGCGATAGCAAATCCCACTCGCGCCACGGCGCAATCACCTTCACGCCGGGCTTGAGCGCATAGTAGCCAAGCTCGAAGCGAACCTGGTCATTGCCCTTGCCGGTGGCGCCATGGCTTACCGCATCGGCGTGTGTCGCATTGGCGATTTCGATCTGTCGCTTGGCGATCAAAGGGCGAGCGATCGAGGTACCGAGCAGGTATTCGCCCTCGTACACGGTATTGGCGCGGAACATCGGGAACACGAAGTCGCGCACGAACTCTTCGCGCAAATCGTCGATGTAGATGTTCTCCGGCTTGATACCAAGCTGGATCGCCTTGGCGCGCGCCGGCTCCAGCTCCTCGCCCTGACCGATGTCGGCGGTAAAGGTGACGATTTCACACTGGTAGGTATCCTGCAGCCATTTGAGGATGACGGAGGTGTCGAGGCCGCCCGAGTAGGCCAGCACGACTTTCTTGATATCGGACATGATGCTTTCCTTGATGCCGTTCGAATGCAAAACCAAGCGCCGCTCAGGATATGAGCTTGGCGTAATACGGAGCCCGGATATCAAGCAGCTCCAGGCAGACTTCCTGTTCCGGATGGGCCAGCAAGGCGCCAAAGTGCTGTTGTGCCACCTCACGCAAGGCGACCAGCGCAGCCTGCTTTTGCGCATCACTGCGGTTATCGAGCATATATAGCCGGATATGCACGAAGCCACGAGTCGGATCGCCATCCCCGACATAGCAGTCATCAAGCGGCACGGCGCGACTCTTGATCTCGGCCGGGACGATATGGCCAGTGCCCGCCAGCGCAGCATGCGCCGCCTGGAAGAAGGTGGGCCAGGCAGGCAGGTCCGGCAGCTGCCGGCCGTATTCAACAACAAGATGCGGCATGTTTACTCCGGGGTGTGGCAGACCGCTTCGATATTGTGCCCATCCGGGTCCAGCACGAAGGCGCCGTAGTAATCGGGGTGGTAATGAGTACGCAGACCCGGGCCGCCATTGTCACGGCCGCCCGCTTGCAGGGCGGCTTGGTGAAAAGCATCTACCAGGGCACGGTTCCCGGCCCGAAAAGCGATATGCAGGGTGGGTTGATTCGGGGTGCCGGCACTAATCCAGAAGTCGGGCTTGCCCGTCGCGGCCTCGCCGAAACCGGCCACATCGGTGTGACCGGTCACGCTGGCGGGAAACTCCATCAATTTTGCATAGCCGATGGCGGAAAGTGCCTGCTCGTAAAACGCCTTGCTCTTGGCAAAGTCACTGACGAAAACACCGGTGTGATCAATCATGCAGTAGCCCTCTTTAGCTATTCACAGGGCCCAGCAGCATATACTCGATCAGCGCTTTCTGGGTATGCATGCGGTTTTCCGCCTCATCCCACACGATGGATTGCGGACCGTCGAGCACCTCGGGGTCCACCTCCTCGCCGCGGTGAGCCGGCAGGCAATGCATGAATACCGCATCCTGGTCGGCCAGCTTCATCAGATCACTGCTAACCTTGTAGTGCAGAAAATCTACCCGTCGCTGCAGGCTTTCGCGCTCGAAGCCCATGGACACGCACACATCGGTAGACACGATATCGGCACCCTCGACCGCCTCGCGCGGATCATGCGTCTGCTCGAGATGGGCGCTGTAGTCCTGCCCGTCCAGCACCGTCATCTCATAGCCTTTGGGCGTGGCGATACGCAGCTTGAAGTTGAAGATGCGGGCAGCTTGCAGCCAGGTGCGCGAAATATTATTGCTGTCGCCCACCCAGGCCACCGTCTTGCCATCGATGGCACCGCGCTGCTCGATATAGGTGAACACATCGGCCAGGGTCTGGCAGGGGTGGTATTCATTGGTCAGGCCATTGATCACCGGCGCATTCGAGTAGCGGGCGAAGGTATCGGCAATGGTCTGCTCATAGGTGCGCAGCATGATCACATCGCACATGCGGCCGATCACCCGGGCGACATCCTCGATCGGCTCGCCGCGCCCGAGCTGGGTGTCCTTGGAAGCGAGAAACATGGCGTGACCGCCCAATTGATTCATGCCGGCTTCAAAGGAAACCCGGGTGCGGGTCGAGCTTTTTTCAAAGATCATCGCCAGCGTCTTGCCCACCAGCGGCTGGTAGACCTCGCCTCGGCGCAGTCTTTCCTTCAGCACGCGGGTGCGAGCAAACAGATGCTCGTATTCATCACGGGTGTAGTCGGAAAACTGCAGAAAGTGCTTGGCGGGCATGATGGACCTGGTCTTTGTTGCGTTGCGGAAAAGGCTGAGCTTCGCCGAAGCAGCAACACCGGTCAAGCAGGTATTTCATCCATGCGACACAAAATGTCGCCAATGCGACCTATTTTGCTTCGAATATGCGATCGCGCCCGGCCGCCTTGGCGCGATACAGCGCGCTGTCTGCCGCCTTGAGCAAGGCATCGGCACTGCGGCCGTGGCGCGGATACTCGGCCACGCCAGCAGAAAAGGTCAGGCCCGCCAGGCGACCGCCATCAGCTAGTGGCACGCTAAGCGCGCGGAAGCGCTCCAGCAGATGATGAATACGCACCAGGGCGCGGTCCAACCCGATATCGGACAGCACCAGGCAAAACTCTTCGCCACCGAAGCGGCAAGCGAAGTCGGAGCCACGGATATTGGCGCGCATCAAGTCAGCCAGCTCGACCAGCACCTTGTCGCCAACCGGATGACCATGGCCATCGTTGACTCGCTTGAAGTGATCGAGATCGATCAGCACGATACTGATCGGGTAGTAGCGGCGCTCGGCCAGGCGGATTTCGTTGGACAACTCTTCTTGCAGATAGCGCCGGTTATACAGATCAGTGAGCGGGTCGCGAATCGCCTGATCGCGCAGCTTGGCCTGCAGACGCTGGATTTCATCCACCTTGAACGCCAGCTCGGAATTGAGCGCTTCCAGCTCCCGCCGGCCACGCTCGGCCTCGGCATGCTTTTGAATGGCAAAGTCACGCTCGCGCTCGGCGTCGGCCAACTCGCTCTGGATCTGCAACATCTGCGCCCGCGCCCGGGTGGCGCTGCCGAGCGAGCATTGATACAGCTGCTGATGGCGCTCGAGATACTCATAGGCAGGCTGCCACTGCCCCAGTGCCGCATGAACGCGGGACAGCTCGCGATACAGCTGGATCGGGTAATACGGATCACGCAAGCGGCCCAGATAGCTCTCGGCCTTGCGCAAGGCCTCCAGTGACTCGCCCAGACGCCCCTGGCCGCGCTCGATCAAGCCGCACACCCAGTAGCAATGCGTGCACACCTGCAGATCGTTCAGCGCATCGGCGCTTTCCAGTGCGGTGGCGATACAGGCCTTGGCGGCATCCCACTCTTCGCGCGCGGCAAAAGTATGCGCGGCGATCGACTGGAAAAACGCCTTGTCGGAGCGACCGATATGAACATAGTCCTTGCCCATGCTCAGATACGGTTCAATGGTCTCGTATGCGGCCTGATGCGCCCCGATAGCCAGCTGGCACATGGCCAGATTGCCGGCTACCAGCGGGCCCAGCGAGGCCAGCTGTGACTGAGCCACCAGATCATAGGCCTCCACCAGAAAACGCACCGCGTCTTCATAATTACCGGCGCTGTGCTGCACATCGCCCAGATTGGACAGCACCAGCGTGAGGTGGTCATTGGATTGCAGCTCGCGCGCGGCATTGAGCGCCTTGTAGAAAAAGCGCATGGCCTCGTCCTTGAGGCCTCCATCGGCACAGATGGCGCCCAAGGCATTGCTCACCACAAAGGCATCGACCGCAGCCAGCCGATCAAGGCCGGTAGAAAAACCGATCAACTCGGCATAGGCCGATTCGGTATTGCCGGCACGGCTATACAACACCGCCAGTCCAAAGCAGGCGCGCAATTCGCCAAGCAGGTCGTGGCGTTGTGCGAAGCACTGTTTCAGCTCGCTGAATTCACGCTCGGCAAGCTCCCTGTCGCCGTGGCGCATCTCGTAGCAAGCGAGCGAGATGCGCGCATACGCCGCGCCGCACTCATCCCCCACCAAGCGGACAGCGGCAAGCGCATGCTGTGCCAGCGCACGCGATCCCTGCGGGTCACCGAACTGGGTCAGCCACGCCTTTTCATTCAGCGCGCTGACCTCTCGGGCCCCGACCGGACTCTGTTCGACAAGGACGGTTGTCTCGCGGGTCATGGCGTTACAGCATGCGCGCTTCAGCGCGCGCAGTCCAGCGGACGGATGCTCGCTTCATCGGCCGGGCGCAGTACGCGGATGCACGGCAGCCAGCCATCGAACACCACGCCATGCAATTCCACCTGCTTCTGGCTGCGCAGCAGGTTGACCAAGTAGCTGATGATGTCCGGCGTGATCACCTGCCCCGGCACCAGCACCGGAATGCCCGGCGGGTAGGGCGTGATCTGGTCGGCGCAGACGAGGCCTGCCAGTTTCTGGTTGACCTGATCGGCTTCATCAAGCAATGGCGCCAGTTCGCCCTCGGCATAGAAGGCATCGCGCGGCAGGAATTTCAGCGAGGTGAAGTGCGGAATCGCCGGGGTGCGGTAGATGCGGCGCGGCGCTCTGGCCTCGCGCGCGATGCGCATCAAGGCGTCGTACAAACGCGACACCTTGCTCTTGGTGGTACCGATAGTCAGCAGCAGGGTGATGGTGTTAAAGGTCGATTTCTCGATCTGGATGTTGTAGCGCTCAAACAACACTTTCTGCAGCTCATCCACCGTATAGCCGCAGGCCGAGATATCGACTGTGATCTTGGTCGGGTCGAGGCGCACGCCATCGTTCTTCACTTCGGGCGGCAGCAGATCGTCCAGCTCCAGCACCCGGAATACACCGGTCGAATTGATCAGGCCTTTCAATTCGGCAGCAAGGGCCAGGGTGCGATCCAGCAGCTTGTAGCCTTCCATGCTCATCTGCCGGCGCGCCACATCCAGGCTGGCGATCATGCTGTACTGCGGGCTGGTGGAGGTGTGCATATTGTAGTTCTCGCGGAACACATGCTCATTGAACTCCGGGTCGTTCACATGAATCATCGATGCCTGCGAGAAGGCGCTCATCACCTTGTGGGTGGACTGGGTGGCAAAGTCGGCCCCGGCTTCCAGCGCGGTGGGCCGGAAGGTCGGGTGGAAGCGACCATGCCCGTACCAGGCCTCGTCGATGATCACCTTGATGCCATGGCGCTTGGCGGCGGCAATGATCGGCTCCAGGTCATAGCGCAGGCCGTCGTAGGTACACGAGGTGAGGATCATCACGCTGGCGTCGGGGTTCTCTTCGATGGTCTTGAAGATGGTGGCTTTCGGCACCGGCCCGAACAGGCCGTATTCCAGATTGGTGCTGGAATCGAGGTAAACCGGCAAGGCGCCCGACAGGATCACGCCGTGGTGCACCGACTTGTGGCAGTTGCGATCGAGCAGCATTTTGTCGCCTGGCGCCAGCAGGGTCTGCAGGATCACCTTGT
>NZ_JAYRLZ010000250.1:0-6191 GCF_041904975.1 Chitinimonas sp.
TGTACTCATCCTATATACCGATAGGGGACGTAGCCCGCTTGAACGCATCATCAAGACCGAAAGGGGACGTAGCCCGCTTGAACGCATCATCAAGACCGAAAGGGGACATAGCCCGCTTGAACGCATCATCATGACCGAAAGGGAACGTAACGCGCTCGAACGCATCACCCCGACCGATGAGGCTCCAGCAATCCCGCCCAAGCGTGGCCGCGAACTGTTTCTGTACCGGATCAATTAGCCCAAGGCTCCCGCGCCTTGCTGCGTCTATGGCGCTGGTTTTCAACCGCTCGAACGCATCACCCCGGCCATAGAGGCCCATGCGCTCTTCCACTTCGTCCCATGCCGGTTCGACCGGATGACCCTGTTTTTTCGAGAGCACAAACGCCATTGATCGTCACCAAGAGCACACCGGGCCACTATATCACGGGGTATCAGCCCGTCCGACCGGGTAGCACGAGGCCGCCGCGACGGGCGGGCAGGAGGGAGGCTCGCCCGCGCCGATGTTTTGCCCGGCGCATAGACAGGCCCAGCCCGATGCCGGTAAACAGTCGTGCATGTGGTGGCCCCAGCCGTCAGGACAAGGCGCAACAAAAGGGTAAATGTTCCGAATGTTCTGATTCCCGTTCCGGAATATGTAGTCCTGTAACCCGCACCCTTGCTGGATGTTCCGACTGTTCCGAATGTTCCGATGCTTTTCTGCCCTGCCGCCTCCTTGGCGATTGCTCGGGCTTTCGTCGGGCGTCATTCACAAAGGAGGCCGGCGCAGGGTGCGATCAGCGCAGGAGCAGCGAACTAGTTTTGACGGTATTTTTGACGGTACTTTTTAAATCTATCTTTCTGAAAGCCTTTTGCAGAGCCAATTTCAGGCTTTTATTCAAGTGCAGTCATACCACCAAAACCTCATTCCTTGGCGTCCAAAGCCATATCTAAACCCGCACAGCTTCCGGCTCTGCGGGTTTTTTGTTTTCTGCGCAGTGCGGCTGTGAGGTTGCGGTCATCGGCAACGCGCGTTGGGAGTCGGTGGGCGGAGTGCTTGCTACGTTTGTCGACGGGTATCGGGTCGTCAGCGCTTTGCCCGCATAGTTCTTTCGCCATGAACCTCGCGCCATTTCGATAGTTATTCTCAATCGAATATTAATATTCAATCAATTTGAATAATTGCATGCCGAGGTGGACAATGGAGCTGTTCTTCGTCCCACATCAAGGAGCAGAAATGACTGAACAGTCCCCAAAAAACGCAGCCAAGTGTCCGGTGCATCATGTGGCCGGTGCTGGCACCGCAAATCGCGACTGGTGGCCGAACCAGCTAAGAGTTGACTTGCTGAATCAGCATGGTGAGAAGTCCAATCCGCTGGGTGCGCAATTTCGCTACGCCGACGAATTCAAAAAACTTGACTATCACGCCATCAAGGCTGATCTGGTCAAGCTGATGACCGACTGCCAGCCCTGGTGGCCGGCCGACTTCGGCCATTACGGTCCGCAGTTTGTGCGTATGGCCTGGCATTCGGCCGGCACTTACCGCACTTTCGACGGTCGTGGCGGTGGCGGACGCGGCCAGCAACGCTTTGCGCCGCTTAATTCCTGGCCGGACAACGTCAATATCGACAAGAGCCGCCGCCTGTTGTGGCCGATCAAGCAAAAGTACGGTCAGAAGATTTCCTGGGCCGACCTGTTCATCCTGGCCGGCAATGTGGCGCTGGAATCGATGGGTTTTCGCACCTTCGGCTTTGCTGGCGGCCGCGAAGACGTGTGGGAGCCGGATCACGATGTGAACTGGGGTGCCGAGACCGCATGGCTTGCTGCCGACAAGCGCTTTCATGGCGAGCGTGAGCTGGATGCCAACCTTGCCGCCACCCATATGGGCCTGATCTATGTGAACCCGGAGGGCCCGAACGCCAGTGGCGACTATCTGGCCGCCGCACACGATATCCGCGCCACTTTCAATCGCATGGCGATGGACGATGAAGAGATCGTCGCCCTGATTGCCGGCGGGCACACCTTTGGCAAGGCGCATGGTGCTGCGCCCGAATCGCACAAGGGTCCCGAACCAGAAGGGGCGCCTATCGAGGCGCAGGGCCTGGGCTGGATCAGCAATCATGGTCAGGGCCACGGCAAGGACACCATCTCCAGCGGCCTCGAAGTTACCTGGACCAAGACGCCGGCACAGTGGGGCAATAATTTCTTCGAGAACCTGTTCGGCTACGAATGGGAGCTCACCCATTCGCCGGCCGGTGCCAAGCAGTGGGTCGCCAAGGATGCGCCGGAGATCATTCCGGATGCGCACATCCCCGGCAAATTCCATAAGCCGACCATGCTGACTACCGACCTGACCCTGCGCTTTGACCCGGCATTCGGTGCCATTTCGCGGCGTTTTCACCAAGACCCGCAGGCGTTTGCCGAAGCGTTTGCACGCGCCTGGTTCAAGCTCACCCACCGCGATATGGGCCCGAAAGCGCGCTACCTCGGCCCGGAAGTGCCAAAGGAAGACCTGATCTGGCAAGACCCGCTGCCGGCCGCGATACATCAGCCCACGCCGGCCGATATTGCTGACCTGAAAGCGCGCATTCTCGCCTCGGGCTTGAGTATCAGCCAGCTGGTGTCGGTGGCATGGGCATCGGCTTCCACCTTCCGGGGCAGCGACAAGCGTGGCGGTGCCAATGGCGCACGCTTGGCGCTGAGCCCGCAAAAAGACTGGGCAATCAATGCCGGCACGCAGGGCCCGTTGGCGGTATTGACCGCGATCCAGCAGGCTTCCGGCAAGGCATCGCTGGCTGATGTGATCGTCCTGGCCGGCGTGGTCGGGGTCGAAGAGGCGGCCAAGGCGGCCGGTGTGCCGTTGACGGTGCCGTTTACGCCGGGCCGGGTCGATGCCAGCCAGGCGCAGACCGATATCGCTTCGTTTGCGGTGCTGGAGCCGCTTGCCGATGGTTTCCGCAACTATCTGCCGGCCAAGCTTGGCGCCCCGAGCGAAGCGCTGCTGATCGATCGTGCCCAGTTGCTGACGCTCAGTGCACCGGAATTGACCGCGCTGATCGGCGGCCTGCGCGTGCTTGGTGCCAATTTCGATGGCAGCAAGCTTGGCGTATTCACCGATCGGGTGGGCGTGCTCAGCAACGACTTTTTCGTACATCTGCTGGATATGGGTACTGCCTGGACGCCGGTCGATGGCGATGCCGAGGTATTCGAGGGCAAGGATCGCCATACGGGTGCGCTGAAGTTCACCGCCAGCCGTAGCGATCTGGTGTTTGGCTCGAACTCGCAGTTGCGGGCGCTGGCCGAGGTGTATGCCTCGCAAGATGGCCAGCACAAGTTCGTGCATGACTTTGTCGCCGCCTGGGTCAAGGTGATGAATCTCGATCGTTTCGATCTGGCTTGATCCGTGTGGTGGGCGGTCTGTCGGCAGCGTGGCGGCAGATCGCCCGACAATCGGAGCGGGTGGCTGCTGAAAAACGGGTAAAATGCCCGCCCTTTGGGTGGTTTAGCAGGTGGCGCGCCGGGCCGCGCCCAAAGCTGGGCGGGTAGTTGCGGTGGGTTTTGTTGCCGTAGCAAGCGCCGTCAGCCCACTATGTATTCAAAGCCCGACGTCTCAAGGCGTCGGGCATTTGCCTTATGTGCGGCGCGGCTTTGCGGCGCAGGATAAGTAATTGATTTCACGGGCGGTTCTTTATGAGCAAGAAAGTCTTCATCAAAACCTTCGGCTGCCAGATGAACGAGTACGACTCGGACAAGATGGCCGATGTCCTGAATATGTCGGAAGGCCTGACCAAGACCGACAATCCGGAAGAGGCAGATGTCATCCTGTTCAACACCTGCTCGGTGCGCGAAAAGGCGCAGGAAAAGGTGTTTTCCGACCTGGGCCGGGTGCGGGAGCTCAAGCTCAAGAACCCTGATCTGCTGATCGGCGTGGGCGGTTGCGTGGCCTCGCAAGAGGGCGATGCCATCATCAAGCGCGCGCCCTATGTGGACCTGGTGTTCGGCCCGCAAACCCTGCATCGCCTGCCTGACCTGATCGCCAAACGGCGTAGCAGCGGTGATTCGCAGGTGGATATTTCCTTCCCGGAAATCGAAAAATTCGACCACTTGCCGCCGGCGCGGGTCGAAGGCGCCCATGCCTTTGTCTCGATCATGGAAGGCTGCTCGAAGTTCTGCTCATTCTGCGTGGTGCCCTACACCCGTGGTCAGGAAGTCAGCCGGCCGTTTGAGGATGTGCTGGTAGAAGTGGCCGGCCTCGCTCAGCAAGGCGTGAAAGAAGTCACCCTGCTCGGCCAGAACGTGAATGCCTACCGTGGCAAGATGGAAGATGGCGCCGACGATGAACACAGCTGGGCCGACTTTGCCCTGCTGCTGGAGTATGTGCACGACATCCCCGGCATCGAGCGGATTCGCTACACCACCAGCCATCCCAAGGAAATGACCCAGCGGCTGATCGACTGCTACCGCACCCTGCCCAAGCTGGTATCGCACCTGCATCTGCCGGTGCAGGCGGGTTCCGATCGCACCTTGGTGAATATGAAGCGCGGCTATACCACGCTGGAATTCAAGTCGATCGTGCGCAAGCTGCGCGAGGCGCGGCCGAACCTGAATCTGGCGTCGGACTTTATCGTTGGCTTTCCCGGCGAGACCGATGAGGACTTCGAAAAGACCATGAAGCTGGTGGAAGAGCTGAATTTCGATGCCAGCTTCAGCTTTATCTACAGCCGCCGCCCCGGCACGCCGGCAGCCGACCTGCCCGACGATGTGCCGCAAGAGGTCAAACTCAAGCGCCTGCAGCGCCTGCAAGCCTTGATCGACAAGCAGGCCCAGGCAGTGCAGCAGGGCATGATAGGCAGCGTGCAGCGGGTGCTGGTAGAAGGCGTGGCGCGCAAGAATGCCGATGAGCTCGCTGGCCGTACCGATAACAACCGCATCGTCAACTTCCCTGGCAATGCGCGCCTGATCCATCAGTTTGTCGACGTACTGATCACCGAATCGGCGCCGCATACGCTGCGCGGTGAAATCGTGACGCGCGAGACGGTGGCTTAAGGGCGCAGATGATAACCGTACTTGTCCTGCTGGCTTTTTGGGGTCTTTCTCTTAGTTCACTTCGGTGGAATTGGGCTAGATGTTCGAAACGACTCCGACAAGTACTGGTTTGCGTCACTTCCGTATATTGGGCGTTACTTGCGGGTAGTTTGGCCTTTCATCAAACACTGTTTCATCGTTACGGCACGTATTTTTTTGTTCAGATGGCGCTGTTGGCCTTGCTGTTCTCGCCGGTTTCGATGTTAAGTTTCAAGCGACTTGCTGATAAGTCGGCAACGCTGCGGACTTGGGCTAACTGGATGCTGATGCCGATGTCTGTTGTTGGGCCGCTCATTGCTGGGGTCGGGTTAGTTTGGACTTGCCCACTTGTTTGAAAATTGCTTTTGTGGACGTGCTGGCTGCCCTATTGCTAAGCAAAGACGAAACGAGTCCATTTCAAGCAAATAAATTGGATCGAATACATTGACCACACGTCACGCCACCCGCGAGCTCGGTTTCGAGCCCATCGATAACGCCCGCCTCGCCAATCTGTGCGGCGCGCTGGATGAGAATCTGCGGCAGATTGAAAACGCATTGGAAGTGGATATTGCCCGGCGCGGCGAGCATTTCAGCATTTCTGGTCGCATTGCCCAGACCAAGCTGGCGGCCGAGCTGCTGGAGCGGTTTTACGCCATCTCGCGTCGGCCTATCGATCTGGAGGAGATCCAGCTTGGCTTGATCGAGGTGGCCCAGCCGATCGAGGGCAAGGGTAGCGCCGACGATATGCCGGCACTGATGACCAAGCGCGCCGACTTGCGCGGACGCACGCCGCGTCAGGTGCAGTACCTTAAGGCGATTCAGGAAAACGATATTACCTTCGGCATCGGCCCGGCCGGTACCGGCAAGACCTATCTGGCGGTGGCAAGCGCAGTGGATGCGCTGGAACGCGATCTGGTCAAGCGGCTGGTGCTGGTGCGGCCGGCAGTGGAGGCGGGCGAGCGGCTGGGGTTCTTGCCTGGCGACCTGGTGCAAAAGGTCGACCCCTATTTGCGGCCGCTGTATGACGCGCTGTACGACCTGATGGGTTTTGACAAGGTCACCAAATTATTCGAGCGCGGCATTATCGAAGTGGCGCCGCTGGCCTTTATGCGCGGCCGCACCCTTAATCACGCCTTCATCATTCTGGACGA
>NZ_JAYRLZ010000251.1:0-6190 GCF_041904975.1 Chitinimonas sp.
TCTTGCCCTCGACCAGCCCGCAGGTGCGCGAGATGCTGACGCGCAATCTGCGCTATGTGACCAAGGTGCTCAAGCTCAACAACCAGCTTGGCAACGCGGTGGCCGCGGCCAAGAAGGATGGCAGCTTGCGCAGCAGCCTGCCGGACGATGTGATCCTGTACAGCTACTACGCGCGCACCTGCGACCCGGCGGTGGATTACCTGAGGCTGTATAGCAAGATGGATGACGAGACGATCGTCAGCAATATGCTGGCGGTGTTTCTCGATGGGGTGGCACAGCGCAATGGATAAGGCGATGGAGGGGCAGTTGCAGATTGAAGATCTGGAGGTGGGCGAGGGCAAGGCGGTAGTGAAAGGGGCGTTGATCACCACCCAGTACACCGGCTTCCTGGCCGATGGCAGCAAGTTTGATTCGTCATGGGACAAGGGCCGGCCGTTCCAGTGCGTGATCGGCACCGGCCGGGTGATCAAGGGCTGGGATATCGGCCTGATGGGCATGCGCGTGGGTGGCAAGCGCAAACTGTGGGTGCCGGCCGAGCTGGCCTATGGCGATCGCCAGGTCGGCAAGCTGATCGCGCCGGGGTCGGACCTGAGCTTCGAGATCGAACTCCTGGAAGTGCTGACGCGCGACGATTGAGCGGGCTGGCCATTACGCAGGTCTTGGCCAGGCATGAATCGGCACGCGAGGATTCCCTCTCCTTCAGGGGAGGGTGGGGATGGGGTGAGTGATACCCAGCTACTGGCTGACCCCATCTCCCACCCAGCCTCCCCCTTGAACGGGTAGGAGCCATCCCGGTGTTACTGAAACGCCACCTCGGCAAAGCTGCGCAGTTTACGGCTGTGCAGCTGTTCCGACCCTTGCTCGCGCAATAATTCCATGGTGCGGATGCCGATGCGCAGGTGTTGATCCACCCGTTCACGGTAGAACTGGTTGGCCATGCCGGGCAGCTTGATTTCGCCATGCAGGGGCTTGTCGCTCACGCACAGCAAGGTGCCATAGGGCACGCGGAAGCGGAAGCCATTGGCGGCGATGGTGGCGCTTTCCATATCCAGCGCTACCGCGCGGCTTTGGCTGAAGCGGCGCTGCGGGCGGTTGTCCGGCAGCAGTTCCCAGTTGCGGTTATCGGTGCTGGCCACCGTGCCGGTGCGCATGATGCGCTTGAGGTCGCTACCCTGCACGCCGGTGATCTGCGACACCGCTGCTTCCAGCGCCAGCTGGATTTCTGCCAGCGCCGGAATCGGCACCCACAGCGGCAGGTCTTCATCGAGCACATGGTCTTCGCGCACATAGCCATGGGCCAGCACATAGTCGCCCAGCTGCTGGGTGGTACGCAGGCCGGCGCAATGGCCGAGCATGATCCAGGCATGCGGGCGCAGCACGGCGATATGGTCGGTGATGGTCTTGGCATTGGCCGGGCCCACGCCGATATTGACCATGCTGATACCGCTGCGATCGGCGCGCACCAGGTGATAGGCCGGCATCTGCGGCAGCCGTGGCGGCACCTGGCCCAAGGCATCGTTCGGCTCGGCAGCCAGGCCGACGCGGCGGGTGACGACATTGCCGGGCTCGACAAAGGCGATGTATTCGCTATTCGGGTCCTGCATGGCGGCGTGGCCAAGCCGCACAAACTCGTCGATATAGAACTGGTAATTGGTAAACAGCACGAAATTCTGGAAATGCTCGGGCACGGTGCCGGTGTAGTGGCGCAGGCGGTGCAGCGAGTAGTCCACCCGAGGCGCGGTGAATAGCGCCAGCGGCGAGGGTTCACCGCGTGCTGGCTCGTAGGTGCCATTGGCAATGCCATCATCCATGGCGGTGAGATCGGGCAGATCGAACACATCGCGCATCAGCTGGCGGCGCTCGGCACTCAGGCTGCCCTCGACATGCTCATGCTCGGCAAAGGAAAAATGCAGCGGAATCGGCTGGGTGCTGGTGCCGACTTCCAGCGTGCCCTCGTGGTTCTGCAACAGCAGGCCAAGCTGGTCCAGGTAATAGTCGGCATACAGATCAGGCCGGGTCAGGGTGGTTTCGAAGCGACCGGGGCCAGCGACAAAGCCGTAGCTGCGGCGTTTGGTATCCACCGGGTCGAGCCGCGCCACCGTGTCGGTTTGAAAGCGCACGAACGGGTAGCAGGCGCGAACGCGGCCGGGCAGGGATTCTCCGGCGACAAAGCGCTGCATGGCAACACGCAGATGCTGGATGCTTTGCTGGTAGATTTCATTGGCACGCGCCAATGCGGCGGCGGGATCGGTGTAGCGGGCGGGGGCGATAAAGGGCGGTAGATTGGGCATGCGCACCATTATGCATAGGCTCGGCGCCTCGCGGCAACGCGTTGCCGAAACCGCAACCTACAATGGCAGTCTGCCCACCTGCACGGGAGACAGATTGACCATGCCATGCCGGCCGAAACACAGCTTGCGTCTCTGGCTGCTCAATGTGATTGGCTGCCTGTCAGCCATGGCAGAACCGATGCTGACGCTCGACCAGATCCATGTCCAGCCCCGCTTCATGGCCAAGGCGCTTGGATTCATCGCCATCGACGGCGTGTTTACCCAGGCCAGTGGCAGCATGCAGATTGATACGGTGACGCGGACCGCCAGCCTGGAAGTGCGTATCGCGCTCGCTTCGATCAGCACCGGCTCGGAAAGCCGCGACAACCATCTGCGCGGCAGCGAGTTTTTCGATGTGGCAAATTTCCCGCTGGCAACGGTAAAGGTGCAGGACTTGGCGCTGGACGCCGATCTGCCACGCCAGGTGTCTGGCCTATTGAGCCTGCACGGCGTCAGCAAGCCTGTGCAGCTCAATATCAGCGCGCTGCGCTGCGAATTAGCCAGGCGCCCCGCTTGCCAGGCCAGCGTCAGTACCAGCCTGTTGCGCAGCGAATGGGGCATGCGCCACTACCTGCCGCTGGTGGCGGACGAAGTCGGCATCCAGATCGAGATGGATGCTGCGGCGCCTTAGAGCCTGTTCACAGCATGACAACCACGGTCGCTTCTTGTGCCAACCCTGAAATCGGAACAGAACCCCAAGCGGCAGGTCGGGAGTTAAGCCGACGGGGCGCGGCGGTGGTGGTGATGCGGCCTTTTCTAGCGGTGCTGTCGGCTTGAAACCCGACCTACACTTCGGCTTTCTCGGTGTGCTCTGTGGTCTGCGCGCCAAGGTTCAATGGGGCTTGAGGGCATCTTCATGCTGATGCGCCTCGGCACGCAGGCAGGCCTTGATATGTTTTTCCACCAGCATGGGCAGGTAGACGGTCACGGTGGCGTGATCGCGCAGGCTGCGCCATTTTTCCTGGTATAGCGCGGCGATATGCTCAAGCGGGGCGTGGAAGCGCTCGGCCAGCGCCACCACGGCGGCTGGCCATTTTTCGCTGCGTGGTGCCGTATCGGCTGCGCGCATTGCGCTCAGGCTATCTGGGCTGGGCAAGGTCATGTTGATACTCCAGGGCTTGCATCAATGCGACATGAATACCGGGATGGTCATTGCGCCAAGCAGGGTGCGGCTGGCGCCGCCCATCATCAGCTCGCGCAGGCGTGAATGGCCATACAGCCCCATCACGATGGCGTCGGCGGCGCGGTCGGCTGCCGCCGACAGCAAGACCTCGCCGACATCGCGGCTGAATGCCACATCGCGCGCCACCTCGACATGCACGCCATGGCGGGTCAGATACAGCCCGATATCGGCGCCAGGCAGCTCGCCATGGGCGTGATCGCCCACTTGCGGGCTGATGGTCAACACGGTCACCCGATCGGCTTCGCGCAATAGTGGCAGGGCATCGGTCACGGCACGGGTGGCCTCGCGACTGCCATTCCAGGCCACCAGAATATGGCGCGAGGGGCCAGTGAAGTCGCCGGCATAGGGTAAGACCAGGGCCGGCCGGCCGCAACCCATCACCACGCTTGCCACGAAGTCGTCCGGTACTCCGTCAACCGGTGCCGCCGCATCACGCTGGCCGAGCAGCAGCAAGTCGTGATAGCGCGCATGCAGATTGAAGGCATCCACACAGGGGCCAAGCTGCTGGCGCCACTCCACCCGAGGGCGATAGGCCTGGGTAAGTCGCTCGAAGCCAGCCTTGGCGGCGGCGGCATCGCGCTCCAGTGCCAGATACTGTGCGGCATAGGTCTCCGGCGGCGCCGGAAACGGCCCAAGGCCGCCGCTGAATACCGGCGACGCAACAAACAGGCCGGTCAGATGGGCCTCGTTGGCCTCGGCCAGCTGGCAGGCATAGCGGATACGTGCTGCGGCACGCGGACTGCTGTCTACATGGACCAAGATGGTGCGATAGCTCATGTGTGGCTCCTTGGGCGCGGTGGTGGCGCCATTCTGATCTGGCGCAGCACTCGCTCCTTGATCTTGGTCAAGCCGATGCGAACTGGCGTTGACGGCCCTAATGGCCGGCCTTGCGGTTCAGCAAATGAAAAACATTGCGCGCTAGATTCATTTGCCAGTTTCGAGTAAGAATGCGTCCGCCTTCACGGCGCAGTGCTGCTGTTGCTGCGGTACTTCCCCTTGCCTGCGCCGAATCGCGGGCCCGACTCCTGCCTGGACTTGACCGATGTCATTGATACGACTGCGTGGCGCCTGGCTCGCCCTCTGCTGCCTTTGTCTGTTTGCCTGCTCCACGGCGCCGCATAACACGGCGCGCAACCTGCCGGCGATCAAGCCGGCGGCGCAGGCTGTGCCGCCCTTGCGCGAGCCGGTCGATGTGTTCGGCGAGACGGCAGTGGCGATGTCGTTTTCCGGCGGCGGCATTCGCGCGGCGGCGTTTTCCTTTGGCGCACTGCAGGGCCTCGATGCCTTGCCGCTGGATGGCCAGCGCGCCTTGCTCGACGAGCTGTCATTTATCAGTAGCGTGTCCGGCGGCTCGATGACCGCAGCCTATTACGGCCTGCACGGCAAGGACACGCTGAACAGCTTTCGCTCGGTGCTGTTGAAAGATGGTGAAGCCGATCTGCGTTTCAGCCTGGTCAATCCGCTCAATATCGCCCGGCTGATGGCCGGTGGCCTGAACGATAGGCAAGACCTGCAGCGCTGGCTCGATGCCGATGTATTCCGGGGTGCCAGCTATGCCGATATGTTCCGGCGCGGCAAGCCCATCGTGATGGTCAATGCCACCAATGTGTACCACCGCATCGCCTTCCCGTTCACCCAGCGGGCGTTTGATCTGCTATGCAGCGATCTGGCCAGCTATCCGGTGGCCGATGCGGTGGCCGCCTCGATGGCGGTGCCGCTGTTCTTTGCGCCGGTGGTATTGGAAAAGCATCCGGATGCCTGCGTCACCGCCCTGCCTGAAGTCAGCACCCGTGGCAATGACGCGCATTCCTTGCTGGCGCTGGCGGTGAAAAAAGGGGTGCAGGATATCCGCGATGCCGGCAAGGGGCGCTATATCAAGCTGATCGACGGTGGGGTAACCGATAACTACGGCCTGACCAGCATCATGCAGTCGCGCCTGTTGCGCGGCGCGCCCTATGGCCCCTTGACCGAGACCGATGCGGTGCGCACGCGCAAGATGCTGTTCGTGGTGGTGGATGCCGGCCAGTCGCCCAGTGGCGACTGGAACCAGCGCGAGTCGGGTCCGTCCGGTGTCGAATTGGCCAGCGCCGCCATCGACTCGGCCATCGATACCAATGTGCGCATGAGTTACGACAATTTCGTACCGATGATGAAGCAGTGGCAGCGCGATGTGATCGACTACCGCTGCGCCCTGCCAGCAGCCCGGCAACAGGCGCTGGCGGCCGCACGGCCCGGCTGGCGGTGCGACGATGTGGAATTTGTCGTCACCCGCGTGTCGTTCGACGATCTGGGCGCGGAGCGCTCGGCCCGCCTCAATGCCATTCCCACCCGTTTGAGTCTGCCCGAGGCACAGGTCGATCAGCTGATCGCCGCCGGGCGCGAGGCGGTCATGCATAGCGCAGTCGTCCAGCGCTTTGTCGCGGCGACGCGAGCCGCCCCCGCCGCCAGATAGCTGCGCATCCGCCTACATATGCTTGAACAGATGGTTATAGCTGCGGCTCACTTCCAGCTCTTCCTTGTGGCCCTTCACATGGACGATCTGCTGGCCGCGAAAATCGCGTGATACCTGGTCGATGGCATCCACCCGCACCAGGGTGGCGCGGTGGATCTGCCAGAATTCGTCGGGGTACAGCTCGTCCACCAATTACTAGATAGGCTTGCGGATAAGCGCCTCGAA
>NZ_JAYRLZ010000252.1:0-6140 GCF_041904975.1 Chitinimonas sp.
ACTGGGAGGCGCAGCCCTATCGCTCACCCAGGTTGATCTATGTTTCGCCCGCCCATCAGTATCCGCTGGGTAGCGTCATGTCGATGCCGCGCCGGCTGGCCTTGTTGGAGCTGGCGGCGCAATCTGGCGCCTGGGTGGTGGAAGACGACTACGACAGCGAGTTCCGCCACCATGGCGAATCGCTGGCTGCCTTGCAGGGCCTGGATAGGCAGGGGCGGGTGATCTACCTCGGCACCTTCAGCAAGGTGATGTTCCCGGCCCTGCGTCTCGCTTATATGGTGCTGCCGCCCGCCCTGGTCGAACCCCTGATCGCCTTGCAGGCACGTCTGCATCGCGAAAGCGACTATCTGCTGCAGGGCGCGCTGGCCGACTTTATGGAACAAGGCCATTTCAGCCGGCATCTACGCCGTATGCGCAGCATTTATGCGCAGCGCCAGCGTCGGCTACGTGCCTTGCTGTCGCGCCTGCTGGCTTGTGATCTGGATAATGCCAATGATCCGTCCGGTTTTGCGCTGCTTGGCGGCGCCGCCGGCATGCATGTCACCCTGCGCCTGCCACATGGGCTTGATGGTGAGGCGATTTGCGCCGAGCTGGCGCTGCGCGGTATATCGGTCAGCGCCTTGTCGGCCTATTGCCATGCTGCACCGCCGTTTCCCGGCTTGGTGCTAGGCTATGGCGGCCTCAGCGATGCCGAGCTGCCGCAGGCGGTAGCAATGCTGGCCGAGGTGTTGAATGCGGCACGCAGCAAGCTGGCCGCTAGCGCAGCTTGAATCCAACTCACCGAATGGATACCCGAGGACCTTATGACGCAGCCCACCGTGTTGATCACCGGCATTTCCGGCTTTATCGCCAAGCATTGCGCCATCGAGATGCTGAACCATGGCTACAGGGTGCGCGGCACGGTACGCAGCAGCGCCAAGGCGGACGAGGTGCGCGCTACCCTGGCCAAATACGCCGATACCAGCCAGCTGGAGCTGGTCAATGCCGACCTGCTGGCCGATGCCGGCTGGGCCGAGGCCTGTGCCGGGGGGGCGGGCGTGCTGCACCTGGCCTCGCCGTTTCCGGTCAGCGACCCGAAAGACCCGCAAGAACTGATACGCCCGGCGGTGGATGGCAGCTTGCGGGTGCTCAAAGCTGCCATTGCCGCCAAGGTGCCGCGTTTTGTGCAGACCTCATCGGTGGTTGCGGTGCTGGGCGGCCATCCGCGTGATCGCAGCAGCGCATTCACCGAGGCCGACTGGACGGTAGACGGCCCGGATATCGGCGCCTATATGCGCTCCAAAACCCTGGCCGAACGCGCCGCCCGTGATTATCTGACTGAAACCGGCGCCAATATCCACTATGCCTCGGTCAACCCCGGCTTTGTGCTGGGCCCCTTGCTCGATAACGATATCGGCAGCTCGGGCGAGGTGATCCGCATGTTCCTGCGCGGCAAATATCCGGGCTGCCCGAAACTGTCGTTCCCGGTGGTCGATGTGCGCGATATTGCCCTGATGCACCGCCTGGCTTTGGAGACTGAGCAGCCCAGTGGCGGCCGCTATCTCGGCGTATCCGGCTCGGCCTGGTTTATCGACATGATGCGACCGATCAAACAAAAGCTCGGCCCGGCAGCGCGCAAGGTACCGTCGTTCGAATTGCCCAACTTTATGATCCGCCTGGTGGCCCAGGTCGACCCCGCCGCCCGCGGCATCGTCGCCGATCTGGGCCACGAGGTGAATATCGACAATAGCCTGACTCGGGCGGCACTGGGCATCAGCTTTCGCGGTGTCGAAGAATCGGCACCGGCGATGGCGGAGAGTTTGGTGGCGTTGGGTTTGGTTTAGCGGGGCAGCAGGGAGATAGATCTATGAACAAGCTGTTTGGCGCCCTGTTAGCTGCTGCGATGCTGTGTGGCTGCGTCCAGTCCGACAGCTCAGGTAAGCAATATTTGGCTGACCTAGGAAATTTGATCGGCAAGGCCGATCGGATTGTGCTAGTCGAGCATTCTTCGTCCTATGACTTATTCCAAATACAAAAGGGCGAGCAGATTCCACTGGAAGAAATAGCCTATCGGCGCATACAACTCACGGCGCAGCAAAAGGATCGTTTTCAATCGATGATTATGGCACTGCCGCCAGAAACCCAGAATGCCTTCCCGGCCTGCATTATTGAGGCTCATCACCGGATCGAGTTTTATCAGGCAGGGAAAAAGATCGATTCCATGGAGGTGTGCTTTGTGTGCGGTCAGGTTGAGTGGGGTGGTACTAAGGCGACACCGCCTTGGGCCTTATATGGGGGGCTGGAGGGGTTTGTTGCCTCAGTTGGATTGCAGCCAAAGCGAGAGTGGGCCTCACTCGCCGCAAAGACTAAGGGCCTACAGTGATGATTAACGTGGCATGGATAATTCAATGAGTGCAATAGAGAGAAAAGACTACGGTTTCGACCGTCTATACCAAGCCGTGCTGTACCAACCGCACACTGTGGCCCAAATGCTCAGAGAAGAGTCGGCGCTTTTGAAATGCCAGAACTATTCTGGGGAAACCGTGCTGGAATGGTTTGCTGTGGAAAATAATCTCGAAATAATAACGCTTTTGAAGGATTGTGGCGCTGAGTATTCTGACTATGCCTTGGCGGAAGCCTGCTGTTCTGGTCATGTAGAAATGGTATACTTATTGCTAGGTATGGGGGTGGTGCCCGATATTGCTTGGTGCTGGGATGCAATCCGGCGTGCAGATGTGCCACGAAAAACCTTCGTAAAGATTAAACGGGCTTTTCATCGGCATGGGTACAAATTCATTGAAGTCGTCTAAATTGGTCTGGATTTGCTTGAGTATGATACCGAAAAAACATTTCGGGCGAGCCAAATACCTAGGTTTGCGCTATCTGCCGTGGCTGGGTCTCGCGCTAGGGCTTCCTTTATTGCTCTTTGCTTTGCACGCCAGCTGCCATCTTGGTCGATGGCCGGTGTATGATCAGCCTGATCCAAAGGAATTGGCGTTTTATGAAATCTACCATGTGGCAATTGAATTTTCATTTACGGTTCAATTTTTTGCACTTGTACTTTGGGTTGTTGTGACTGTGTTCTCGTTAAATGACCGAAATAGATGGAGATTGACTTTAGTTGGTGCGGGTGTTTGGTTGCTTATTTTCTTAAATATTGCTACGGATCCCTTGGGTTTAATTGAATGGTACGTCGACTAGAGTCTTGGGGCTGTCTTGCAGCTGGTATTTGTGAATAATGTTGAGTTGAAAAGGATGTGTAGGGATGGATATTGTTTTGATGTTGCTGATTTTTGCGGCAATCTGCGCTCTCCCACTTGTTATTCCGTATTTGGCTGTTCGTGCAACTGAAAGCGAGAATGCCGCCGACGCCGGGCTGGGTGGGCGTAACTCCCTAGGATTGGGCAAAACGCTGGCACGTTTATTGGTCGTTGGTGTTTGCTATTTGCTTTCGGGATATGGTTTGTTGTTTAGCATGATGGCGATTGCTGAGGTATTTCGCGGCAATATTATCTACGCCGTTTTGCTTTATGCCTGGCTATGCCATGTAGTCATGTCCCTTGGCTGGGTGGTTAATATACGCGTGGCGAGATTCTGGCCTATCTCCGGGACCATTGCGGGCGTAGCCAGCTTTCTGCTGATTCCTCTAGTGGGCGGCCAATCTTCGCAGTTTGGGTTTGATGCCGTGATTATGGAGGTTTTGACGGTTGCACCCTGTCTGTTTCTCGGGTTTCACCTCGTGTCCTTTCATCTCAAACATTCGAACCGGACTCGAGTCGCCGGCTCGGCTGATTCTCGGGAGGGGCAGCAGCCCGATTAGTTAAACTTGATAGTCGTTTTGGCGGGCGCGGTCGATGGTCAGGCGCGCTGAATTAACTAAGGATGTGCCACCAGCGAGGTTTTCTTGGGCAAAGTGTGGGGCGGAGGGGGAGTTGAGTAGCGAAAAGGAATCGGCTGATGTCGCTTACGGCCCGGGCTCACCAGATCGGCGATGCTAGCCGATAACTCGATCGGGATCGTCGCTTCCCTTGCTGCGGTGATTCCTTTATGGGCTAGGCGCACTGCTTCCAAGCGCCGCATGCGCTACCGTCCCCGCCCGGGATTGCTTCAGGCTGGCGCGCACGACTTCGCCGACAAAGCGGAGCAGGACGGCAGATAGGCAGCGTGGCGCCGCCGCAGCGGGGCTGCAGTAGCCGGTGCGGCGATGCCTGTTTGAAAACCGGCATGCCGGTGCGGTTGAACGGATATCGACAGCCTTGCGTTTCACAGCAAATGAAGGGCTCGGCTGTGTGCGGCGACCCGCCATCGGGGTGATGGCGGGTTCCTCCTGAGCTGCAAGTGCGTATTCCGCGCTTTCAGCTGGATGGTGTGCCGCAGGTTTTCTCAAGCATGTCGCGAAGCGCTCTGTGGGTCGGTGCGGACCACTGCAAACGCGATTTCGCTTGTCTCAAGCCTTGGCCGGCTTCGGGCTCAGCGCACTATCGAGCACCAGCAGGCCGGCGCCGACGCAGATGGCCGAGTCGGCAAGATTGAAAGCCGGGAAGTAGGGCGTGCCGAGCACCAGCTTGAAGATCGCGCCATGAAAGCTGAGGAAATCGATCACATGGCCATAGGCGATGCGATCGATCACATTGCCCAGCGCGCCGCCTAGCACCAGCGAAAGCGCCAGTGCCAGGCGCCGCTTGCCGTATTCCTTGAACAGCATGCGCGCCAGTACCGCCGACACGACCAGCGCCAATACGGTGAAGAAATGGCGCTGCCAGCCACCGGCATTGGCCAGAAAGCTGAAGGCGGCGCCAGGGTTATAGGTGAGCAGCAGGTCGAAATAGCTGGTGACCTGCCGCACCTCGTGCAGCTGGAAGTTGGCGGTGATCCATAGCTTGCTGGCCTGATCGAGCACGATCACCAAGGCGGCCAGCGCATACCAGCGCACTGCGCCGTGCTTAAGCATGAATGCGACCCTCGCCGGCACCGAACAGATTGCTGATGCAGCGGCTGCACAAGCTGGGGTGCTCGGCATGGCTGCCAACTTCGCTGCGGTAGTGCCAGCAGCGCTCGCACTTGGCGGCGCTGGAGGCGGCGACGTCGATCTTGTTGTCGCTACCGGCTTGCAGGGTGAGCTTGGAGACAATCAGCACGAATTTGAGATCGTCGCCCAATGCCGCCAGCAAGGGGTGCAGGGTCGCATCGGCGGTAATGGTCAGCTCGGCCTGCAGGCTGGAACCGATGCTGCCGGCTTCGCGCAGCACTTCCATATCCTTTTTGGCCTGTGCCACCAGTTCACGCAGCTTGGCCCAGTCGCCGGCCAGCGTTGCCGCGTCTGCCGGTTGCGGGATGGTGTGCCAGGCATGCAGCAGCGGGCTGTCGTCCTCGTTTCCGCGCAGGGTGGCCCACACCTCATCGGCGGTAAAGCTCAGCACCGGCGCCAGCAGCAGGGCCAGGCCCTGGGTGATGTGGTAGAGCGCAGTCTGCGCCGAACGGCGAGCCGGGCTGTCGGCAGCGGTGGTGTAGAGGCGATCCTTGAGGATGTCGAGATAGAAGCCACCCAGATCGTCGGCACAGAAGTGCTGCACCGTCTGCATGGCAGTGTGGAAGCTGTAGCGGCCGTAATCGACCAGCACTTCATCCTGGAACTGTTTGGCCATCACCAGTGCATAGCGGTCGATGGTCAGCATCTGGTCGACCGCCACGCCATTACGCGCCAGGTCGAAATCGCTGAGATTGGCCAGCAGAAAGCGCAGGGTATTGCGGATGCGGCGGTATACATCGGCCACCCGCTTGAGGATCTCGTCCGAGATGCTCATCTCGCCCGAGTAGTCGGTGCTGGCGGTCCACAGGCGCAGCATGTCGGCGCCGAGCTGGTCGATCACCTTTTGTGGCACCACCACATTGCCCTTGGACTTGGACATCTTCTCGCCCTTGCCATCGACGACGAAGCCATGGGTGAGCAACTGCTTGTACGGCGCACGGCCGGTGGTGGCGCAGCCAGTGAGCAGGGAGGACTGGAACCAGCCGCGATGCTGGTCGGAGCCTTCCAGATACAGGTCGGCCGGCCAAGCCAGTTCTGGCCGCTGCTTGAGCACGGCAAAATGGGTGGAGCCGGAGTCGAACCACACATCCAGGGTGTCGTTCAGCTTGCGGTAGTCGTTTGCCTCCTCGCC